>NVUS02000138.1 GCA_002402005.2 OCS116 cluster bacterium
AAAGAACAGCCCTTCGTCATAACCAGAATCATGAATGCGCTGTAAAGCATTGATGATGGCATAATTAGACAAAGGCGCGTTCTTCGCAGCCTTTTGCGCCAATTCAAACGCCTTGTCAAATGCCTCACCAGCCGGTGTTATATAAGTCACCACACCATAATTTTCGCCTTCTTGCGGGCTTAAAACCCGGCCGGTCAACATCATATCCGTCATCCGCGCCACCCCCATAATGCGGGTTATGTTTACCGAACCACCACCACCAACAAAAATCCCACGCCGTCCTTCAGGCAACGCAAAAAATGCAGTTTCATCCGCCACACGCACATGGCAAATCGATGCCAGCTCTAAGCCACCACCCACAACAGCACCATGCAAAGCCGCAAAATAAGGTATCGCACCACGTTGAATGCGGGCAAACACCGCGTGCCAAGCGCGCGAACCGTCAATGCCTTGCAATGCCGTCTTGTCCAAATGCTCAGCCAAATCTAGGCCAGCACAAAAATGCTCGCCTTCGCCAAACAGTATGGCTGCCTTAGCTTCTTTGGCCGCACGGTCAACCGCTTCGCCAAGCTCGATGAGCATGCTATCAGACATTGCATTACGTTTTTTGGGCCGCGTTAATTTAATGCAGGCAATGCCTTGTTTTAACTCATAGCTAATGTCGCTCATTCAATTCCTCAAAATTCTGTTGACAGGTAAACTGTTTACTTTTAAACAATTTAACTATGAATAATGAAATTGATGGTGTCAATAGTTTTTTTCTCGACTATCATCAGATAATTGTACAAATAATTACATAGATAATATATTGGCGAATTGGGAGTTTAGCTTATGTCATCAGGTCAACAATCAGATAATTCTTGGCAGAATGCCGATTTTCGGGCAGTCAAGCTCGAACGTCCACATGTCGAGGTCACCCACACCGATGATGGCATTATATATGTTTCCCAAGCCGAGCCATTGCCCGCATACGGCTCACGCATCACCGAGCGCTTAGAATATTTTGCCAAAACCAAACCCGATCAAGTTTATCTTGCCGATAGAGGCGCAGATGGCGAATGGCGCAAGATGACCTATGGTCAAGCCTATCAAAAAGTCCGCGCTTTGGGTCAATTCTTCATCGATCACAATGTCAGCACACAAAACCCCATCGTCATTCTTTCCGGCAATTGCCTAGAGCATGCGCTGGTTAGCTTAGCCGCCACTCATATTGGCGTACCATCAGCCCCCATTTCACCGGCCTATTCTCTAGTCGCCAAAGATTATGCGCGGCTTAAAGATTGCATCGATGCCGTCACACCATCCATGATTTTCACCACAGATGCCGGTGCATTCGCCCCCGCCATTCAAGGCGCAGTGGCCGATGACATCCCGGTCTTAACAACCAGCAAAGCCACCGGCGGTCGGTTCATCAATTTTGATCAAGCTCTCACAACCCCACCATCACAAGCGGTAGATAGAGCCTTCTCAAAAGTAGATGGCTCTACCATTGCCAAATTCCTATTCACCTCTGGATCAACCGGCTCGCCCAAAGCGGTTATCAATACCCATGAGATGATTTGCGCCAACGCCATGATGACCCGCACGGCCTTCACTTATTTCGAAGATGAATCACCAGTTCTGCTCGATTGGGCACCGTGGAACCACACAGCCGGTGGCAATAAAGTTTTCTATATGGCTCTGTTTAATGGCGGCACTCTATATGTCGATGATGGCAGTCCCAGACCAAGCGACATTCACAAGACCGTGCGCAACCTAAAAGACGTTTCACCTACTTGGTATTTCAATGTGCCTAAAGGCTATGAAGCCTTGGTGGCAGAGATGGAAGATGATGAAGAGCTACGCAGAGGCTTTTATAAAAACCTAAAATTAATGTGGTATGCTGGCGCGTCTATGGCGCAACATACATGGGATGATTTAGAACGTATGGCGGTCGAAACCATCGGCAAAAAAGTGGTCATCGGCACCGGCCTAGGCGCAACCGAAACCGCACCAGGCGCTATTTATTGCACATGGCCACAAAGCATAGCCGGTAATATCGGTTTGCCAGTAAAAGGCCTGTCGCTCAAACTCGTGCCGATGGATGGCAAATATGATGCCCGGGTCAAAGGCGCAAGCATCACCCCTGGCTACTGGCGTCAAACCGAGCTCACTCAAAAAGCATTTGATGAAGAAGGTTATTATAAGTTCGGTGATGCCCTGCGCGTTGCCAACCCAGACGACTATAATCAAGGCTTTATATTCGATGGCCGCACCGCCGAGAATTTCAAACTCAATACCGGCACATGGGTGGCAACTGGCGCATTGCGCAATCAATTCATCAATCATTTTGGCGAAGTGGTCAATGATGTCACCATCACCGGCGCAGATGAGCAGTTCCTCGGCGCTCTGGTATTCCCCAATCATGATGCCATGCGCAAAATGGCCAATATGCCAGATGCCGACATTAAAGATGTACTTGCCCATGCAAGTGTGAAAGATTTTTTCCAACAAAAACTACAAAGCCTAGCCGCCGAAGCCACAGGTTCTTCAACCCTGATCCGCAAACTCATCTTGGTCGACATTCCGCCATCATTGGAAAGCAGTGAACTGACCGACAAAGGCTCAGTCAACCAACGCGCCGTACTCAACAACCGCCCGCATCTCATCAAAGAAATGTATTCAGGTTCAGACCGCCTAATCGCAATCACAAAATAAGGGTTCGCCATGCACATTCAAGACAATGTCGCCATCGTTACCGGTGGCGCATCCGGCCTCGGGGCAGAAACCGCCAAACATTTGGCAAGTCTCGGCGCAAAAGTCGCGATCTTAGATTTAAACCAACAGCAAGGTCAAAAACTTGCGGCTGAATTGGGCGGCATTTTCATCACCACCAATATTGGCGATGAGCAAAATGTAACCGATGCCTTAAAACAAATCGTCGATCAACTCGGCGCACCACGTATCTTGATCAATTGCGCCGGCATTGGCGGCGGCGAACGCGTGGTCGGCCGCAATGGTCCGATGGATTTGGGAAATTTCGCCAAAATCATCAGTGTCAATCTCATCGGCACATTCAACATGATTCGCCTCACCGCCACATTAATGGCCGAGCTAGAACCGTTAGAAGATGGCGAACGCGGCACAATCATCAACACAGCTTCGGTCGCCTATACCGATGGCCAAATCGGTCAATCAGCCTACGCTGCCTCCAAAGGCGGCATCGTATCAATGACCCTGCCCATCGCCCGCGAAGTGGCACGCTTCGGCATCCGCCTCAACACCTTAGCCCCAGGCATATTCCACACCCCCTTGCTCAACGAGCTGCCGATCGAAGCACAGCAAGCCTTAGCCGCCAACATCCCCTTCCCCAAACGCCTAGGTAAACCGAGCGAGTTCGCCGCTCTGGTCGAAACCTGCATCACCAACACCTACCTAAATGCCGAAACCATCCGCATCGATGGCGGTGTACGCCTCGCGCCAAAATAATTAAACAAATTCTGTCATCAATCTGTCATCTAGCCCGCCTATCAAGAGGCTAGAAGGTGGACGGATGACACAATTATCAACAGACAAAACCAATCGGCAAGATTGGATGGCCGTTTTGGCAAAAGCCAATTGGACAGACCTCGCATTGCTATGGGATGATTTTGGCGACAAACCAAATTACAAAACCTTACGCAAGCCCGAAACCGGCCTCATCATGCTGCGCGCCCGCACCGGCGCCACCGGCGCAAAGTTCAATATGGGCGAAGCCACCGTCACCCGCGCCTCAGTTATCAGCGATCACAACCACCAAGGCCACGCCTATATTCTCGGCCGCAATACTCTGCATGCCGAAGTCGCCGCCGAAGTCGATGCCGCCCTGCAAGACGATGCGTGTCAGCAACAAATTCTAACCCGCATCATCGCCCCACTCAAAGCCGCAGCTCTCGACAAAAAACAAAAAATCCAACAAAAAACTGCCGCCACCAAAGTCGATTTTTTCACCTTAGTGCGGGGAGAAGACTAATGAACATTCAACCAGCCACAGGTTTTAACAACCCACCCATAGATGCCGCCCATAGTTTCCGCGCCCTGCTCACCGCCATGTCACGCCCCGGCAGCCTGCAACCTTTGCCAATCAAATTACCCCAAGTCGCCAAACTCACCCCCGCCGCATCCTTAGTCGCCCTCACCCTGGTCGATCACGAAAGCCCCGTCTGGCTAGATGATGAGTTGAATAACCATGTGATAAACCAATTTTTCAAATTCAATTGCAATGCCCCGCTCACAACCTATCACAACCAAGCCATGCTGGCCTTTTTCGCCCAATGCCCGACACAAAAAACATTGTCAGGCTTTAACCAAGGCACTGCCAGCTACCCTGACCAATCCGCCACATTCATCATTCAAGTCAACAGCCTCAGCCATAATGCTGGCAATCACACAGTCACCCTCACCGGCCCGGGCATTCAAACCGAGCAAACCCTCAATGTAGATGGCCTAACCAAACAATTCTGGACGTGGTCACAAGACAACCATAAAAAATTCCCGCTGGGCAATGATGTCATTTTGGCCGCACCAGATTGCATAGCGGCTCTGCCCCGCACCACCAAAATAACGGAGGCCGGCAAATGTTTGTAGCGGTAAAAGGTGGCGAAAAAGCCATAAACAATGCCCATAAATTACTGGCCGAAACCCGGCGCGGCGACACCTCCATCCCCGAAATCAGCATAGAACAAATCGAGCAACAGCTCAGCCTGTCGGTCGATCGGGTGATGAGCGAAGGTTCTCTTTACGACCGCCCACTCGCCGCAACCGCCATTAAACAAGCTCGTGGCGATTTAATCGAAGCCATATTCCTAGTGCGCGCCAGCCGCACCACACTCACCAGTTTCGGTTATTCCCAACCGCTCAACACTGATGAAATGCTCATCCTACGCCGCATTTCCGCTACCTATAAAGACCTACCCGGCGGCCAAGTCCTCGGCCCAACCTTCGATTACACCCACCGGCTAATCGATAAAAACTTAGAGCAAACTAGCAACCAACCACAAGCCAACACCGCCCCCACAACAGATCAGGCCACACCACATGTGCTCGGCCTGTTAAGCGACGAAGGCCTCATGGAACAACCACCAACCGACACCATCAAACAACCAAACGACCTAACCCGCGAACCGCTCAATTTCCCCGCAGATCGCGACACCCGCCTCCAATCTCTAGCCCGTGGCGACGAAGGTTTCTTATTGGCGCTCGGCTATTCAACCCAACGCGGTTATGCCCGCACCCACCCGTTCGCCGGCGAGATTCGCATCGGCAAAGTCAACGTAGAATTCACCCCCAAAGAATTGGGTTTTGCGCTAGAACTCGGCGAAATCGAAATCACCGAATGCGAAATGGTCAATCAATTCACCGGCTCAAAAGACATACCGCCGCAATTCACCCGTGGTTACGGCATCACCTTTGGCCAAGGCGAACGCAAAGCCATGTCAATGGCCTTGGTCGACCGCGCATTGCGGGCAGAAGAATTGGGCGAGGATTTAGTCGCCCCCGCCCAAGATGAAGAATTTGTCCTATCACATTGCGATAATGTGCAAGCCACCGGCTTTGTCGAACATTTAAAATTACCCCATTATGTCGACTTCCAA
>NVUS02000139.1 GCA_002402005.2 OCS116 cluster bacterium
ATAATGAAAACTCTTGCAATCGTTGCGACTGGCATGCTGCCAGCCACCGCCTTTGCCGAGGATAAAGTCACTTTAAATTGGGCGCTTTGGGATTGGTCAGCCACGGTTTATTACCAACCGCTGATTGAAGCTTATGAAGCTTCGCATCCAAATGTAAAAATTGAATATACTGATTTGGGCAGCCAAGATTATTCAATGATGGTGATGACTCAACTCACTGGTGGTGCTGATGATTTAGACATTATCACCATTAAAGACATTCCGGGTTATGCCAATATGGTAAATTCCGGCTCATTGCTCGATTTGACCAAACCTGCGGCTGACGCTGGCATTGATACCGCTGCTTATTCTGGCGTTGTGGAAGCTCTGTCTATTGATGGTGGTTTCTATGCATTGCCGTTCCGCTCAGATTTCTGGATCACGTATTATAATAAAGATCTGTTTGACGCTGCGGGTGTTGAATATCCATCTGCTGACTTTACGTTGGAAGAATGGGCAGACAAAGCGCGCAAACTCACATCCGGCATGGGTGCCAATAAAGTCTATGGTTCTAACTTACACACTTGGCGTTCAACTGTACAATTGCCGGGTCTGTTAGATGGCAAGCAAACTTTGATTGATGGCAATTATGAGTTTTTAGCCCCGCATTATGAACGTGCGTTGGCTTTGCAAAATGATGGTGCGATCCAATCTTATTCATCATTAAAAGCTTCGGGTACGCATTATTCTGGCCCATTTTATAATGGTAGCGTCGCGATGTTGCCAATGGGTAGTTGGTTTATTGGCACGCAAATTGCCAAAGTTAAATCTGGCGAATCTCTGTCTAAAAACTGGGGCATTGCCACTTATCCGCATCCTAAAGGCTTGCCTGCTGGCACAACAGCGGCAACCATTACCAGTGTGGGTATCAATGCAAATTCTGCACATAAAGAAGCCGCGTTGGATTTCATTAAATTTGTAACCGGTTCAGAAGGCGCTTCTGTTTTGGCGAAATCAGGCACATTGCCAGCGTTGCGTGATGACGCAGTGATTGAAACCATTGCCTCAAAAGATGGTTTCCCAACCGACGCCAATAGCCGCGCTGCGCTTACAACCGCTGCTGCTTATCTTGAAATGGCTGTGAGCACAAAAGCTGCTGATATTGAATTGGTGCTGAACCGTGCGCATGACTCGATCATGACTGAAAACATCTCGGTTGCAGATGGCATTAAAGAAATGAATGAAGGTGTGAAAGCTGTTTTAGACGGTAAATAGACACATTCAGCAATGACAAGAAGAATGAAGGGCGGTTTGATTGACCGCCCTTTTTTTTGTTTAAGGTCTTTGATCTGTCTCTAAATTAAGCCATGCAATGTCTGCTGGGCTTAAGTTTAGATTGACGCCGGCCATAGTCGAGGCAATTTCGCCGGGGCTGCGGGGGCCGATGAGCGCAAAAGATGGGAAACTCTGGTCGATCACCCATGCTGTGGCGACATTATGGGCTGAAACGCCATGCTCTGCCGCTATGGTTTCGGCGCGTTTGCGGCGCTCCTCGTTGGCGGTAGAACCAAAACATTGTTCTGGGCCAGAATCATCGGGCAATTTGCTGCGTATGGCTTCATCGAAGAAAAAGCCGCGGGCTTGGGATGACCATGATAAATGCATTGTGCCACTGTCGCGTAAGAATTTAAGCGTTTCTGTGTTGTTGGATGAGATGCACTCGTTCCAAACCGGTCTTTCCATCACGGCTAAAGATAGATTATTGTTGAGGATTTTCATTGCTTGTAAGTCGTTTTTAGCCGCATATTCATTGGCTTGTTCAATGCGTTTGACCGACCAGTTCGAACCGCCAAAAATGCCGATTTTGCCGGCATCATGCAACCTGTTTAAGGCATCGATAAATTCGCCAACTGGTACATTTAGATTGTCGCGGTGCATAATGTAAATCGGCACATGATCTAGGCCGAGTCGATCTAGTGATATATCCAATTGGGTGGCAATGGTGCGCGGGGTGCAATAAGGTGAATGGGCGCCTTTGGCAACGATGTTGACTTGATCGGCCACGCCGCGGGCTTTGATCCAATCGCCGAGCAGTTTTTCGTGTTGGCCGCCGCCGTAAATGAACGCTGTGTCAAATGCGTTGCCGCCGGCTTCCATCCATGCATCCCATATAATCGCGCCATCGGCCAATGTATCGCGGTTGTCGCAGCCCAAGATCAACTTTGAAATTGGGTTTTGAATGCCGTCTATTTTTACTTTTGGCATGGCAGGCAGGCCGCTTGGCACAACCCGATCTAGGCGTCTTATGGTGGCTGGGGTTTCGCCGATCACTGCATAGCCAATTTCCTTACGCCATGCATCCAAAAGCTCATTATTGCCGATTGAATCTGCATGATTTGGTGCGGGGTGTGGGGCTTGTTTTAAACCTTGGGCGATGCTTTTTGACGCCAGCTCGGCTTCGAATGCAAAAAGATGCTGTTTATGCCTGAGTTGCTCGGTGCGTGCTTTGCCTTCAACCGTGACTTCGAGAGTTGAATCTGATGGTCCGGCATTGCGGCCGGGTACCCATGGGTCATCAATGCGGATGCTGCCTTTTGTGCCGTAGATAATCGCTCGATTGTCCATATTGCGTGCCACGGCCACGGCGATTTCGGCGGTGAAACCACTGGCGAATTTTAGCAGGCCATAGGCCACTTCATCGACGCCGGTTTTGCCAATAATGCCGTTGCCTTTGACCACTGTTGGGTTGGCAAAGGGTGCATCAATAGCTGCGCCGGCGATGAGCCGTGCTAAAGATGCGGGATAGCCGCCGACATCTAAAATGCCGCCGCCGGCCAAAGCTGCATCATAAAGCCGGGATTTTGGGTTGAAACCGGCATGAAAACCAAAATGGGTTTTGATGTGGTTAATCTCGCCAATTTCGCCGGATTTGATAATCTCTAGCACCCGCGCAATTTGTGGGTGGCAGCGATACATGAAGGCTTCCATGAAAAATACATTTTCCTGCGCGGCAATCTCGGTCATCGTGATCACTTCGGCAGCGCATAAGCCTGCGGGTTTTTCGACCAATACGGCTTTGCCGGCGCGCATTGCCAATATCGCCAGATTGGCGTGCCATGGGTGCGGGGTGGAAACATAGATGGCATCAATTTCAGGGTC
>NVUS02000014.1 GCA_002402005.2 OCS116 cluster bacterium
ATCTGACCCTTGTTCCAAATAACGGTATTCACTTGGTCAGTCTTAATCCATGACTTGAGGCCATCAAAGCCAAGATGATCTGAAACCTTAGCTGGCACTGCAACCGCTTTTTCATTTTGAAATGGTGGGGTATGAGTTATCGCGCATAAAGCAACCTTGCGGCTGCCATCTTCATTTTCATCGGAGACAATGATGATTGCGCTTGGCCTGTCTTTAGAACCATGCTCTTGGCCTGTCGCTGCTTCATGCTTCCATAAGAAATCATATTTGACAACAAGGCCGACTTTGGGAATTATTGTCATAAGCACCTAATCCATAAGATGATCTAAATCGGGAGTGGCTTCTCCTTTGAAGTCTCCGCCCAATAAATCCTCACTTAGTTCGTGCGCATATAACGCTTGCCTTGTGTCGAGAGCTTTGAGCCGATTATAATCTTCAACTGACAACAAAACTAACTTTTCTCTTTTTTGTTTTGTGATTATAACTGGCTCTCTCATCGCAATGTCGCTATATAAACCAACATTCTGTTGATATTCGGTCGCGGTAACGGTCGGCATGTTAATCTCCCATAATGTTATCTGTTATAGATATTATATCTATTTTATCTATTTATCAATAAATATCTTAAAATATAATTATGGAAGAAATTCCATACAATTGTGTTTAGGTTAGAATCAAGATATTCCAAGTCCTCTTTTTTTACCAATCTGCCAATTGATGCCAGTCCCGCCAACTTTACCAGAAACCAATTGATTTCGTGATCGCTCCAATACTGATCGCCAAGGGACTAAATTAAACTCCTTGGATTGTTCTACAATGGCAAAACGTCCTGAAGCCAGCTCAACAGATTTGGTATAGATACCTTCGACCCGATCACCCTTACTGGCAGGAACGTATCGCTTACCAAGCTCGGTAGATAATTTTGCAGTCACTTTACTAATTTCCTGTTGTTCCAATTTATTCAACATACCACGCTGGTATTCTGTTCCTTGCTCAGTTTCCTCAGCAAAACCAGCCTTGATGAGATATGCCTGTCTGCGTTTTAGAGCGGCCTCGGTTTCCGCACCAAACCCCGTGTTACTAATGAATGGTTTTTCTTTCGCTATTAAATTTCGATCAAGCCATGTTGCACCTGATGATGTAACCTGAACATCAAGTGAAAATTCTGATCGTGTGATGACATTTAGTGGCGACTTCTGAGCTTGAATAATGTTATGATTTTCTACTTTTTCAAGATAATCATCGGGTATTTCAAAGCTGCCATCATTGAACCGCCTGACAATATTGGCGCGTCTCAATGCTTCCAGTCTTCGTACATGTGACTGAATATAGCTTTCAGAGTTTCCAGTACCCTCACCTTCGTGAATTTCTGCGCTATAAATGCCACCATTGGCATAAGCAATTCTAGAAATATTTCGGTCGCTTTTTTGTGGTTCTGTGTTTCGCGGTACAAGTTCAACAATGCTGCCTCTATGATAATCCTGAACATCATCATTCTGCTTCAAGTCGGCATAATGAGTTTTGCCATCAATGCCTTCAACCACTAAATAATAACTGTCTTCACTTTCATTAGAAAAGCCCTTGCCGACAATTTGCCCTATGACTTTTTTATCCTTCTGATCTTGGGCATTAAATATTTCATAATTCACATTTATTTCGGGCTTTCCGCTTAGAGTCATTTCCGCATGAATGGTTTTGATTATGTCGCCGCGAGTTCCAAGTTCACGCAATGTCGGTTCCATGTCTTCAGACAATTGCCAAATTCCTGGTGACACCTTTCTGGCCAACTGCATGTTTTCAAGTTTTTCTAATCGAGCTATTTGTAATGAATGATTGAGTTTTTGATAACCTTTGGAAACTTGACCGCGCATATCCACTTGTCCAAAATCTGCGTTGGCAATTAACTTCCTATCGACAGAGGTGAAACGGTTTTTATTCACTTCATTTCTCATTGCCATTGCTATCTTATGCTCATATCTCGGGCCTAATTCATCCGTGGCAAGGTCTGTTGCACGTTCGCGCAAGCCAGAAGACATATAATCACGTGCTATGATTAAATCTTTACCGTCCTCGTCAACGCCCCTCACAATGATATGGGTATGAGGATTATCGGTATTATAATGATCGACTGCAACCCAATCCAACTTCGTTCCTAAATCATGTTCCATATGGTTCATAAGATCGCGGGTATATTCTTTTAAATCTTCCAATTCTATGGCGTCTTCCGGTGAGACAATAAAACGAAACTGGTGACGATCATCACGAGAATCTTCTAGAAATGACTTACCATCGACTTCATCATATTCAGCGTCATAGATTTTGCCAGCTTCACCATTCTTATCAACGCCATCACGTTGAATATATTTCAAATGAGAAGTGGCTTTACTGAATCCATTTTGTGCAAGTTTTACGATACGAGATTTAATAACCACACGACGTTGATTGGCAGTTGATCTAAACTGATTTCGTGTAGAAGAAACCACCATATAACCCCGCCCCATATTGCGGCCAGTAAATGATCTATGATAGCCAGATTTTACAAAATTATTATCAATCTTACCTGCTGCATTTAGGACTCGATCTATAAATCGTTTGCTTGATTTTTTACCTGCATTACCTATCCGACCTAGCCTTGGCTTGAAATTATCATTTTCGTTGTCTGACATTTTACATTTCCTTTTTGACTTAACTATTTGATATTGTTAACTAATCCACTTTTTTGTGGTCTATGGTTGTTGAATGAAATCAATGACTTACAAAAAATGCTAGACCACAGACCCTTTTTTTTGTCGTCTAATTAGAAAGATGTGCAGACTGGGTTTGGGGTCCGCATAGACCACATACTTTTTATCTTGCCCTCGTTTTTTCCTGTCAAAATCCATAATTTCCAGCCTCCCAAAACAGCCTGAAAAACTGCCCCAAAATGCAAGAAATTGCATAAATTACGCTCACATTTCGAAAAGAAAGGATGCAATTCCGATTATGTTTTTGTTCTTTAATGCACCAAAATACCGACCGTCAAAACTATTTTTTGCGCTCATAAGTGCAAAAAACTCATCGCTTTTAAGCGTGAAACAGCCACCCCATGAAGGTAATTTTCGACCGCTTTTATCTGCAATTAGGGCTTCGGCTATTGGCTTTCCATTGATGAAAACCGTCTGATGTTGGCGACAAATTTCATCACCTGAGATCGCAGTTACCTTCTTTATGAGCGGCACATTGATAGGTAAGTAGTGACGTTTCGCAGCCATTAATCGGTATTCAATTGGTGTTGGAATGACCACGAATGAACCAATTTCTAGCGAATAATTGGCATCAAATTCAGTCATCCAATAATATCCAATTGGCGCGCTGGCCGATGGATTATAGACAAGTTTTGTTGAGATATTCATCCAAATAGGCAAAACACATAAAGCAATTGCACCCAAGGTGATGCCAACAATTTTAACGGAACTTTTCACATTTCACCTCTCGCTCTAACAACCAAGCCTGATGTTTTTTTTCTGAATAAACCAAGGGGTCTAGTGCGGCATATAGGCGGGCATGTGATTGAATCCAGTACCA
>NVUS02000140.1 GCA_002402005.2 OCS116 cluster bacterium
TTGGCCATGGCCAAATGGCCGAAGCCAAGGTCAATCTTCTGTCCAGTATGGAGGCCAAAGTCAAATGGTTGACATTAGGTGCTAAAATAACCGCTCCTTATGGTGACAATGTTGAGATTATCGAGCAAAAATATGCCGAAAAATATTTGCGCAATATTATATGTATGTTCATCGCCACAGATGATGCCAAATTGATCGAAACGGTTTTGGTGGCGGCGCAAGCCCGGGGCATCATTTATAATTTTGTTGATATGCCCGAAATTTCGCAATTCATCACTCCGGCGGTGGTCAAACGTGATGACATTATCATTGCCATTTCCACCTCGGGCAAAGCCCCGGTCTTGGCGCGTAATATCCGGCTGAAAATCAACCAAATGTTACCGCAAAACATTGGAAAACTTGCCGAATTTACTTATAATTTTAGGCCAGTGGCGCAAAAAATGATGTTTGAGTCCAAAAAATTATTCCGATTTTGGAATGATGTATTTTCTGATAAAAACCTCAATTTATTGCTGAACAAAACCGATGCCGAAAAGCATGAGCATTTAATCAATATGATTAAGCAGCAACAGGCTAGCAGTGGCCAAATTATGGAAATTAACCTAACCTCGCGCTTGGCTGATGACCTGACTTTAAAAGCCCATCGCAACATTAACATTGCCGATGTGATTATTTATGGCGATGATATGGAAGAGATTATGGGCTTTGCGCGGCGCGATGCCAAACGCATCCACCTAACCAGTGAGTTGAATGTAGAGACGCTTGTGGCATCGCATTTGGCCGATGGCGATCTGGTGGTCTATTTAAAACCAATTCATAGTTTTACTGTGCCAATAAAAATAACGAAAGACCAACATTCTCATATCGGCCTTTAATCGACAAATTGTTATTAAAGCGGATTTAACTTCATTGGCTGTGAATTTGATCTCTGTTGATAAGCTATCCATAAAGCGCAATCGTGGTTTGACATTTCACCTTCCGCACGCTGTTTTGGATTAAGGTTAATATATAATACTTTGGTATAATTAAACAAATTGGCCAAACCAAGTGAATCTAGATTTCTTATAGTATAAATAAAAACTATAGCTTTGATTGTATAAGGTTTTTAACATGTAGACGCGTTTTACTGTATTTTTAAAATAATACTAGCCGTTAATCATTTGTTAACCAAATTGTTGCATTTTATATTTGTTCTTAATGTTCAGGGGGAAATATTAAGCAACCAATACTTGCGTATTACCAAAACGGTTCCCCTAAACAACGTTATATATTGCCCGCATTGGCAAATATATACTTGAGCGTTATTTAGGGGAGCCGTTTTGGGTTCGTAGGACTATTTTTTAAATATTCTTTAAAAATCAAATGGCGGCAAAAGACTTAGTGATCTTGCCGCCATGATTTTTTATTTTTTGGCTATCAATTGGTCAAAACCCGGGTGGTTGGGAAGGTGATTTGCACCAATGTACCGGCATCTACCGCACTTTCAATGCTAAAGTCAGCGCGGTTCGCCTCGACCAATGCTTTGGTCAAAGGCAAGCCCAAACCAGTGCCTTGGCGGTCGACCAAACTGTCCATATTCAAAGTCTTAAACGGCTCCATGGCGGCCACCAATTGGTCTTCTGCCATGCCAATGCCGGTGTCCCGCACCCGAATGATCACCTCGCCATCATCATCCATTAACGCGCTCAAAATCACTTGGCTACCGGGGTTTGAATATTTAATGCTATTGGACAATAGGTTTAAAATAATCTGCCGGATGGAGCGCATGTCGGCCACAATCTGCGGTAAACTTGATGAAACCGATGTGCGGATGATGATGCGTTTTTTATCAGCCATTGGTTGCATCAGCGATACTGATTGAATGATTAACGGTTCCAAATCCAAGGCTTTGAAATTAAGTTCTACTTTGCCAGCTTCGACTTTTGACAGGTCGAGCAAATCATTGATTAAGCTAAGTAAATGTTCTCCACTTTCGTTAATATCTTGGGCATAGCCTTTGTAGCGGCTATTTTCTAGCGGGCCAAATTTTTCATCGCTCATCACTTCTGAAAAACCGATAATGGCGTTAAGTGGGGTGCGCAATTCATGGCTAATGCGGGCTAAGAAGCTCGATTTTTGCTCATTCTCATGCTCGGCCCGGTCTTTGGCTTCAAGCAGATTGGCTTCTTTTTTCTTCCACAAGCTGATGTCGCGCATGTTGACCAAAATATCCGATGGGAAATCTTTGGCTTCCTGCTCACCAAGCCGCTCGATATGTACAAATACTGTATGGCTGTCGCCCATCTTGTTGACTAGATCAACTTCCACACCATCTAGGGCGAGGTTTTTGTCATTATCTTGCAACACAGTATTGGCATAATTTTGAAATGCACCTAAATCTTGTTCGGTTATAATTTTGCTGATCGGCTCGCCGGCTAAATCGGTGCTGGTCATGCCAACAATATTGTTTAAATAGACGTTGCTCGACAATATATTCTGATCGGCATCAATAAACGCTTGGGCGTCTAGCACAAATTGTACAATATTGTCATCTGCCGCTTGTTGGTCTGCGGTTTGTGGTGCGTCGTCGGTAACATTGCCCTCCATTAACGCATCGGTTTCGGTTGTGGCTTCATTATTAATGATGACGTCATTAATCGGGGCTGGGCTCATTGCGTCCAAATCAATTTTGGGGCTCAGAATATGCTGTAAGGCTTTGTTATCTTGCCAGTCGATTTTATTGATTTTGGCCTTGAAATAATGTTTTTCGCCATTGACCAAAAAGCTAACGTCCCTATCGATTGGGGTTTCGCTAAAGTCATTTTTAAGCTGGTTCAAAGTTTCCATGGTTTCGACCGATAGAATGTCTGTATATTCATCACTGGCCAAATCTTCATCTTTATCTTGGATCATGCCTAGATTATATAGCATTTCTTTATTGGCGAATAATGTATAGATGCCATCTTGCGAAGGCAGGCTGGTGATCACCGCCATAACTGGTGTTTGATCGAGCACAAGTTTTAACATATTCACTTGGTTGCGGCCAAATTTGGCCACCTGATCTGCCGTTGCGCCAAAAGCGGGTACAATATTATCGGCGATTTCATTGTTCTCATCTGACCCATTGTCGGTTTTGTCTTCACTAGCTTTGTCTGCTGTCTCTTCAGCTTGTTCCAACGTACCGCTAAGCGCTTCTCCAATTGATGCAAAATTCACCGCTTCTACATCACTTAAATTGGTTTCAAGTGCTGTAAGTTCGAGGTCAGTCGTTTGTTGTTCGTCATCAGTTTCAGTGCTTTCTTCGGCAATGTCATCAGCATTTGCACCGTCTAATTCAGCCAAATCGGCAATGTCTTCGGTGCTGGCAATCTCTTCTTGCAAAATTTGATTGTCATTGGCGGTATCATTGGCAGAGTCGCTGCCGTTATCTGTTTCATCAGCGTCAATGTCGGTATCATCCTCATCTTCAATCAATTCTATATGATCGGAAAATGAGTTTATTTGTGCATTGTTGCTAAAATCCTCATCGGATATTGCCAAAATATTTTCAAATGCGGTGACAAAACTGCCAACAAAAATATTTTCGCCATTTTGTTGCTCATAAATAGAGCGGCCGCGCCAGGTGAGTGACAGGCTGGTTTTGCTGTCTTTAACTGGCCATTCAATGGTGAGATTGTCAAAAGATTTTTGGTTTGCAAAATAATCTGTCGCAACGCCTTCTGGGTCTAGCTCAAAGCGTTGGGCAACATCTTGCCAATTTTCGCCGAGCAATTCACTGGCGGGGTAGCCGGTTAGTTTTTCGAAATTACCACCAAGTTGCACAAAATCCAATTCATTATCTAGAATAAAGTAAAAATCGCTGCCCAATTGGGTGAGTTGCTCAAGTTTGGCAATGCGCTCAATCAATATTTGTTCGTAATGTCGCTCGTCCGCCACATCGCGTAAATAAATCAATATATATTGGCTGCCATCATGTAAGGGTTTGATGGCAAATGATTTGGCAATAACGCTATGGGCGCGGGGGCCAAATGCGGTGTTGAGCTTGGCGCTCATATTGGCGATGTTATAAGTCAGGCATTTTTCTATCAAATCTTGGGCGGCTTTTGTTTGTGCGCCTTCATCTGCCTCATCAGCAAAAAACCAATTGCCAAGCGATTTGGGCGCGACAAATGTATCAGCAGATTTGCTAAAGATTTGCTGGCAATATTCATTAGCATAACAAAATTCACCATGCCGGTCAAACAATGCCAAAGCCGCCGGCGCATTGTCGAGCATTTTGGCAATTAGATTTTCGTCTTGCTCACGGGTTTCAACCAAAGCGGGTTCAGCATCATTTAATGCGGCGGCTTCCACCACCTGAATCAGAATGACATTGCGGCCATCATCTGATTGCAACTGATTAAACTGGCAATTTATCGCGTTAGGAATGCCCATTGAGTTAAAATCGATGCTCATGCTCACCGCATCTGTGTCGCTTGATATAAGGTTTTGAGCTTTGGCAAATTGCAGGCTCATTGGGTGATATTCGCCAAATAAACTGTCAATTAAATCCAAAACACTCAATTCTTGCCAAAATGTAACGGCTTGGCCATTGGCGGCAACAATGCGCCGGCGGTCAGCATCCCACACCCAAGCGGCGGCTTGCATCTTATCAAGGCTATTTTCGATGTTTTTAAAGCTGCTTACTTTGCTAAGTTGCACCATACTCATCACTCACTTTGGATACTCAACACATATATTCCTAAAATTAGGAACATATTTAAATATTATCTTAACTTTTAATTAACCAGATATTACAGCCGAGGTAAAGCAGCCTTTCAATCTATAGTTAAGATTGCAGAACCGAGTCTAAAATGGTTATTATGTGGCCAAATTCAACAATAACCAATTCTATATTTATACCTTGAGGCTTACTTTAACGTCTTTTCTTAGCGTTCTTTTTAGCGATTTGCTCGGCCTCATCTGCTGCGGCCAGTAGTTCTGCGGCAATTTCTCGCGCTTCGTCTGGTTCAAAATCCATAGGTAAATCAACTTCTTCGCCGATTACATAGATACGCACCAGGCCGTCAGATGTAGAGCCAAGTTGTAAATCTGCGATGATATCATTTGATGAATTAATGCCCATGTCACTCTCAATTATTTTTTAAATGAGCGCCTATAAGACCATAGGCAGGCGCAAAAGAAAAGCCCCAAAACCAGAGCCGTGCGCGGATTATGGCTAAAATATACATATTTGCACAATCTTTGTGGGACAAGTCACAATCTTGCTTGCAAATTGGTAAATTAGCGGCTAAATAATGCCAATCTTGATGTGTATATAATGTCTATATATAAATTAAGCTACGTGCAGTTATAGCTCAGTTGGTTAGAGCGCCTGGTTGTGGACCAGGAGGTCGCAGGTTCGAGACCCGCTAACTGTACCATTTTTCAAAGATTTACTATTTTATGTTTTGAGATTGCGGCCAATCTGGCAGGTTCAATCAAATCTGTTGTGCATTGCTTGGCAAAAAAACAGTATCAAACACAATAGCAATTATAAGCTCTGCCAAAAGCGCCATTTGCAACATCCGGCAAACATAAAAAAAAGCCATATTTATGCTTAATAGAATGTTAATGATAATCTTTTAGAACTATTCGTAATTATATAGGCAATTGGCTAGCATTATGAAAACCTAATGAAACCGCCAAAATCTCATTCGGGGGAGCTGATGAAAGTAAGTGTAGTTTCTTGGGATGATGCGTCAGCAGACGCAGGCCAGCTTAATTTTACGGTTTCACCAGATTTAATCATCTATTTTGGCGATGGTGAAATACTGGAAAACGCTCACAACCAACTACAATCTGTCGCCCCTGATGCAATTCTATTGGGTTGCTCTTCTGCCGGGCAGATTGCCAGCAATTCGATTGATGGTCTTACTTTTGTGGCTGCGGCTATCGAATTCTCATCAACCAAGGTCAAAGCAGCCAGTTGCCAGATTGGTGCTGATATAGGTTCGGCCGAAGCAGGTGAAAATATCGCTCAGCAACTTAAATCGGATGATTTGGCCTGCATTATTTTGCTGTCAGACGGCACAATGACCAATGGTAGTGACTTGGCCAAATCTGTTTCCAAAGTTGTTGGTGCAGATGTCGTGGTTCTTGGTGGTCTGGCGGCTGATGGTGATCAATTTGATAAAACTCTGGTTGGTTTAAATGCCGAATTGGCCACCGGCCAAGTGGCCGCTGTCGGGCTTTATGGGGCGGATATACATGTAGGCTATAGCAGCCAAGGCGGTTGGCGCCCATTTGGCCCGCAGCGCATCATCACAAAATCAGATGGCAGTATTTTATACGAGCTCGACGGTGAACCAGCTCTAGATTTATACGAAAAATATTTAGGTGATGAGGCGGCTGATTTGCCGGCATCTGGCCTGCTTTTCCCGTTGCAAATTTCTGAATCGAATGTCGAAAA
>NVUS02000141.1 GCA_002402005.2 OCS116 cluster bacterium
GTGCTGACCCAGACGCATTTTTTAGAGGTTTCTCTAACATTGGTCTGCTTTATGCCGCGGCTTATGGCGCGTTTACCGAGATAAATTTAAAACGCCAAAAAAAGCAGAATGGCGATGATAAAAAATAGCTTTGCTTTATTGTTTCAGCGCATTTTCACGAATTTTGTGAATCGGTTTGAGCAAATATTGTAAAATTGTTTTCTCGCCAGTGAGGATGTCAACATCGGCCAACATGCCGGGCACAACTGGTTTACCATGACCAAAATCCATCGTCTTGGCTTTTAAGCGCACCCGAAAAAATGTTTCGCCAGCGCGATTGGTTAGCGCATCGGCCGAAATGTCGATAATTTCACCCTCTAGACCGCCATATGTTGAATAATCATAGGCCGAGATTTTAATCACCGCCGGCAAGCCAACCCGAATTTCTGCCCGATCTTTGGGTGATAATTTGGCTTCGATGGCGATCGAGTCATCGGCGGGCACAATCTCCAACAAATCCTGTCCACCGCTCACCACGCCACCAATGGTGGTGACGAATAGCTTATTCACCACCCCGTCAATCGGTGCTAAGACCGAGTTACGGTTGGTGCGATCTTGCGTGGCGGTCAGTGCTGCCTCTAATTTGGTAATTTCCAATTGCAGCATAGAATATTCATTTTTAGCATCGACCCGAAACCGCAGGCCAATCTCATTTTTTAGCCGCTCCGCTTCGGATAGGGTAGATTTTAGCCATGGGATTTTGTGTTTTAACTCGTCCATACGTGTGGTTAGGCGTTGGGCTGTGGTTTGGATTTCAATCAATTCACGCTCAGAAGTTGCGCCTTTTTTAAACAATTTGGCGAAAATCTCCACCTGCCGATCGACCAACCGCTTTTCGGCATTCAAATTTAGCAAACGGTTTTTGGCTTCTTCTAAATCCAACATGGCTTGAGTTTTACGATCGTTAAAAATTGCCAATTGTTCGATAAGATTTTGCCGGCGGCTGTCAAACAATTGCATTTCATTTTGGGCGAATTCTGGCGCAGCTTCTAACATATCTATACGCAAATTCAAATTGTCTTGGTCATTGGCCTCGGCCCAAAAGCGCAATAAGCTAATCTGCTTGGCCTGTAAATCAATCTTAATCTTGCTATGTTCAGCCTCTGAAAACCGATTTTGAATGACGAATAAAGCTTGCCCGGCTGTGACCATTGCGCCTTCTTTGACCAATATATGGCTGATGATGCCGCCTTCGAAATGTTGCACAATTTGATGGTCTTGCGCCGACACAACTTTGCCCGCCCCGCGGGTGACGGTGTTGACTTTACTGACCGACGCCCAGAGGATAAACCCCACCACACCGATGAATAATAATATCAGCATATTGGCCTGTGATTTGCGGGCAATGCCCTTCACTTTTGCGGTATGTTCAAATTGGTTTAAATCTATATTTGCCATATCATCTTTCGCTTCATTCTTTGGTCTAAACCCTCATTATAAAGGTCTAAATCATCTGATAAATGGGGACTAATCAGCCAAATTAGACCTTGTATTTAGACCACATTTATAAACTGTTAACAATAATTACTTATATATATTTGTGCTTAACAACAAGTAAATTAGACTTCATTATTTTTATTAAGCTATTGATATAATTATATTTATAGCCATAATTTCTGACGCTTTAATTGTAAATATGGGTGAATAGGCATGGCGTCTATGCAAAATAGAGATAACCAAACAGGCTATATACAATGCCAAAATATAAGCGTTGAGTTTGCCTTTCGGTTTTTGGCCAAACAGTGGAATGACATTGCTTATAACCTGATTGATTTTCGTGATAAACAGTTTCAGAATTTTGACTTAACTTCCGAAAATTTGGAGGTTTTGGCCGGTGAATTGCAACTGTCATTTGGCATTAAAAAACGCAAAACCACGGCATTAAAATCTAGTGATTTTCCGTGTTTGGTGATTTTAGATGACAATAAATGCGTCATCGCCACTCAAAAATTAGACAAAACTCATTTGCAGATTACCGATGGTGAAACCATTGAAAAAGTCGAGATTAGCAGTTTTAAAAACCGTTGCGAAGGCCACATCATCGCGATAAAACCCAGTGATGAAATGCCCAGCTTACCGGCAGATTCTGGATCGCAAAATTTTAATGTTTTCGCCGCAGTTCTGAGCAATATATTTAACCATCATAAAAAATTACTCAGCCAAATGTTACTAGCTGGCATGGTCAGCAATTTAATGTTAGTGGCTTTGCCTTTATTCATCATGTCGGTCTATGACCGCATCATCCCGCATTTGGCGTTTGAAACTTTATGGGTTTTGGCCATTGGTGTATTGATTGCGCTGACCATTGACCTATTTATGAAATTATTACGCCAAAACCTGACCGAAGCCATCGGTTTGGCGACCAGTGTGAAATTACAAGGCAAATTATTCAAACATTTGTCACGCCTGAAATTCAAAGACATGCCGGAGAATGCCGGTGGGTTGGCGCATTCGACCGCCGAATTTGACAATATAAGCCAGCTGGTGCCGCAAATTCTGGTCAGTCTATTTGTGGATCTGCCATTCTTCCTTATCATTCTGATTCTGTTATATAATCTTGGCAACGCCGTCATCATCGCGCCCATTTTGGGTGTTATGCTGATATTCTGCATCCATATATTGGCCTATATTTTAAGCCGCAAAAAGGCCGCCAAGGCGTCGGCATTTGCCCAAAGCAAAGCCAATCACCTGATTGAAACCATCTCGCTATTTGAGACCATTAAAGCCAGCGCGATTGAAGACAAACGCTTGAGTATTTGGGAGAAATTGACCGACAATGCCGCATTTGCTGGCCATGAGGAGCGCAAGTTTAGCTTTTTCTCGACCCATAGCGCGGTCATCATCAGCCAGATGGTGATTGTTTTCACCCTGATCATCGGGGTTTATCAATTGCAGAGCAATCTCATTTCTATTGGTGGTTTGGCGGCTTGTTCCTTACTAGTTGGCCGCGCCATTGCGCCAATGTCCGGCCTGTTTGGGCTGATTGTCAAAGCCTATCATTACCGCCAGACATCGGTGGTGATTGAGCAGATATTCAACGCGCCCCTTGAATTGGCTGGTGATTTAAGCCAGATGAATCAAGCCCATATTGAAGGCGACATTTGCTTTAGCAATGTGAATTTTGCGTATAATGAAGATGACGGCAATACGCTCAGTAACTTAAATATCAGCATTAAACATGGCGAAAAGGTTGGCATTGTGGGCAAAGTCGGTTGCGGCAAAAGCACATTGATGCGCTTGGCGGTGCGTTATTATGAAGCCAACCAAGGCCGGGTGATGGTTGATGAGCATGACATAAGACAATATGCACCGGCTGAGTTGCGCAAAAACATCGTTTATATGAGCCAAAATTTCGATCTATTTAACGACAGCCTCTACCAGAATATTTGCATTGGCATTGATCATTTAGACGACGATCTCTTCGCCCGCATCGTCAAAGCCACTGGCATACACGAGTTTGCAGCAAGCCACAAACAAGGCTATAGCCTGAATGTTGGGCCGAGGGGAGAGCGGTTATCGGGCGGGCAACGACAATCTGTCGCCTTGGCCAAATGCTTACTTAGACAGCCCAAAATATACCTGCTTGATGAACCAACTTCGGCGTTGGACAACCAGTTGGAGAAAAAAATTGTCAGTCATTTACCCGATTTTATTGGCGACAATACCTTAATTGTTGCCACCCACCGTGCGCCGATATTGAGCCTAGTTGACCGCATCATCTGGTTAGATGGCGGCCACGTGATAATGGATGGCCCCAAAGACATGGTGCTCAAAGCCATTAAATCCGGGCAATTTCCAGCATCTTCTGCTTCCAACCAGTTAAGCGCGTAGGGGGAGGAAAATATGGCACGCAGACAGGAAGAAGCTGAAAATCATTGGCCGGGTTTTGTTGACGCTTTGTCGACCATCGTGATGGTGGTGACATTTTTGTTGATTATTTTGGGCGTGGTGATTTTTATCATCGCTCAGCAGATTAAGGCGTCGGTTGGCGATAGTGAGCAAAAGACCGAAACCACACAAAAATATTTTAAGCCGACCAGTGCCGAAAGCACTGAACCCAGCCAACAGACTGAAGCCGTAAAAGCCCTTGCCGAGGCCGCCAAAGCCAGTGCCGAAGAGGCCAAAGCCAAAGCAGAGCAAGCCAAGGCTGAATCTGAACAAGCCAAGGCGGAATCCGAGGAGGCCAAAGCCGAGTCTGAACAGGCCAAGGCTGAGTCCGAACAAGCCAAGGCTGAAGCTGAGCAGGCAAAATCTGAGGCCGCGCAAGCAGAGGCCGAAGCTCAAGCAGAAAGTGCCAAAGCCGCACAGGCCGAAACCCAATTGCAAGCGCAGAAAATAGAAGCCCAAAAACTGGAAAGCAAAGCCAAAATTACCTTGGCCGAGGAGTTGCGCCAAGACCGCGAGACTGAGCAAGAAATTAACGGCCAAAAAGTCATCAGCCAAAAAGTTGATGAAAGCAAACAAATTACCATTGCCAGTGAGGAAGTGGCGCATAATTTCAAAGCCAATATTGTGCAAAATGCCGATGCCATTCTGACACTAATTTTTGATGAAAAATCAGTCACCATTGATGAAAGTTCACAAACCGAAATTGAAACATTTTTGGTTGAGGAAAACATTGTGAAACAGCAAGGCCGGGTTGAAATCCGTGCCTATGTCGACCTAAACCAAACCTCGATGGGCGAAGCGCGGCGCAAGGCATTTTACCGCGCCATGGCAGCGCGCAATATATTGCTCGGAGCTGAGATTGAAGCCAAACAAATCTCAATAAAAGTGGTTGAGATTGATGATAAAAAATTAAACGGAATATTGAAAATTTATATAAAGCCATAAACGGCATTGAAATTGGAGACTAGATATGAAAAAAGAAATGCGTTTGCAGATATACCGCATGTTGGGGATATTATCATTCCTGATTTTGATGGCCATTTGGCAATTTAATTTTATGATTGTTGCCATTGAATCCAACATATTTTTAAACATGAGCATCATTGGTGGTTTTGTTTTTGGCGTTGTGCTGCTTTATAAAAACATCCGTAAAATGCCCAATGAGATTGTCGCATTGGAAAGTTTACAGGAATTTCACAGTGATATTTTGGCGGCAGAATCCGGCATCGCGCTCGACCCTTATTGGAAATATAACCGCTGCAATACCCCGCCCATCATCTTTAAAGA
>NVUS02000142.1 GCA_002402005.2 OCS116 cluster bacterium
GCGCGAGATTATCTCAAAACCCATACGCTTGAACCAGAATCTGAGCCACCAGCCCATTGGGTTGGGTTTGGGCCGCAAGGCGCTTACCCCAATTGGGTTAAGAAAAGTGAGTTTCCGCATATCGCGGCCAAGGGGCAGATTGTCAATCTGTTGGTGCAGCTGGAGGCTTGCAAAGCCGGCATGGGCATCAGCATGTTGCCATGTTTTTTGGGTGCGCGGGAGGCGGATTTGGTTCAATTGTCTAAACCCAAGCCTGACCCTAAATTTGAATTGTGGCTGCTAACCCATAGAGACGTGCGTAGCAATACGCGCATTCGGGTATTTTCGGATTTTATTATGGCGGCGATTAAGAGCGAGCGTGATTTGCTGACCGGGCAAATGTAATTTATATGCCGATATGCGGCAGCAGCGACTTGAGGCTTTGGTCATCAATAATATGATGTGCATGTTTTTGAGCCACCTCATTGGCGTTAAACGCAATGGCTTTGCCAACCACGTTAAACAATGGCACATCGGTGGCGCTGTCGCCCACTGCCACAATATGCTCAAGCTCGATGTTATGTTGCAGTGCGTATTTTTGCACGAAGGTGATTTTGTTATATTCGTTAAAATAGCTGACCAAATCGCCATTATAGACTTGGTTCTGTTCGGCCAAATCGACCCCAGAGAAAACTTCAATATTCAGCTTTTGGGCAACTGGCTTGATCAACGCGCGATAGCCGACCGAACTGATGATGACATGAATGCCTTGGCTTTTAATATACTCAATCACCTCTAAACAATGGTCGATCAGCACCAAATCATCCATCATGTTGCTAATGTCATCATGTGAAAGGTTTGTGAAAAACGCGGCACTGGCATCGGCAAATTGACGGGTGGTGATGCGCCCCGCAATAAATTCGCGCTCAAGATGTTTAACTTGAGCGACAACACCATGCTGGTGCGAAAAATGCACCATCGCACTTTTATGCTTGGTCAAAGTCATATCAAAATCGAACGAGACGAGTTTGACCTCACTCATATTCATTCACCCAAAGCCAATTTGCGAATTTCATCCAAGCTTTGGCGGCGCATAATTTTGCCATTTAAATAGACGGTTTCTAGCAGATTTTTCTTATCGCCTAAGCTTTTTTCGCTAATGGTCAGGCAGCTGTCTTTGCCGGATTTAATCACCGCGAAGCGGCCGCGTTTGGATTGTTTGTGATGGTCGGTGATTGGGTCTTTATAAACATCATACCACACGCCTTCTATGCTGGCGGCGGAGACTTTCATGGCGAATTGGAAATTATCGCGATCGACTTTTTGCAGCAATTCGGCCCCCATGCCAAAGGCAAGGTTGTCGGCACTGATGTCAAGCTGCATCAGACGTTCTAATATCTGGGTGATGACCGAGGCGGATACGCCATCGCCTTGAATGACGCGTATATATTCAGGCAATAATTTATAGCCTTTTTTATTGACGCTATGACCGAATTTTTCCATTAGTTTTAAGATGGTTTCGGTTACAATTTCGATCGGGTCGCCACTATCGGGGCGGATGACAATTGTGCCGCCACTATTGATGACTTTGTCTTTTAGGTCTTCGCCCCAAATCTGATCGAGCGCATGCCAAAGGTTATAACTGTCACTGACCACAGCCACGGCAGCGCCATCTTTGGCGAATTGGTCAATCATATTCTCATAAGCTTCTTTTTCAGCGCCGCGCCCCCATGAGGTGATGGTGCTATGTTCGGCAGCGGGAATGGAAAAACCGGCCATGTCGATATCGTAATATTTACGGCCATAGACCAGACTGGCCATGGTATCGCTACCCGAAAAATTGACCAAATGTGCCAAGCCGCCAATGGCGGCGGTTTCGAGCGAGCTAGCACCACGGGCGCCAAAATCGTGCAATTTAAACGGCAGACCATCTAAATTATCGGCAGTGAGGTTGAGATATTTTTTGATGGTTTGATAGATATAATGGCTGCGGGTCGCGACCGTGGTTGGATACCAGACCGCACGCAATAAAGAAGTTTCGATATAGCTGGTTAACCAAAAGCATTTGGGGTCGGTATTTTTAACTTGCACCATAACATTGCGGAAGGGGAAGAATGAACCTTCTTTGAGCGCTTGAATTTCGAGTGGCAGATAGCCATCATGCTCTTTTAAGATATATTCCCAACCTTCGCGGTTAAAGGGCAGGCCGTGGGCAGTGATAATGTCATCCGCCTCATCGATATCGGCTTGGCTAATGGGGTTGGTTAAATATTCCTCAACGAACATTTGAAGGCCAAAGAATAATACTTTAGGATGATCTCCGCCCCTGGATTCTATATAGCTAGAGACGATTTCGGTGTGAGGTGGATATTGTTTATAGTGCGAAGTTTTATAACTATCGGCCGCTAAGATAAAATTAAGTTTCATGTCCAACCTCGAATTGATGAATGAATATAAAGTTTTATGCGGTTTATGCTTAATTCTGTCAAGAAAATTAGTTATAAAGCGAGCTTTCGCATTAATTTCCTCTTAATTATAGCGCGGGTATTGACTTGAATTTGGCCGAAAAAAAGCAGATTATAAACATGGATGGGAAGGGGACTTATATGATTTATAATTAGGCGTAGATGAGATGAGTAAATTTATAAAATTATTAGTGATTGCGCTTTTTTGCGGCTTTGCGCAAACCGCTCATGCCACCTGGATTGTGCCCGAAAGGTTGACCAATCAGGTTGAAATTGAGACACTTAAAAATGTGCGCAATGTATTTTTCAGCACCAAAGAAAAAGTACTGGACTGCTTGAAAAGCGGCCGTAGCGACCAGGATTGCCTGTGTGAGAATGAAAAAAATTATGCCCATTTGAACCAATTGATTCTAGATATGTTTGAGAAATATCCCAATTGGGGAACTGCGCTTGAATTGCGTTATATCGATGGCGAAGAAGTCAAATCGATTATGCCGCAAGAATTAAAACGCCAAACCATCTTTGATGAAAATTGCATATCCTATATTTTGATATAGCGGTTTGACATGCGCTCTTGAGCTAATTAAGCTCAAGCTATGTTTAAATATATTGTTATAATTTCTTTATTTATCTTTGGCTACGCACCGCC
The DNA here is from genome assembly GCA_002402005.2 of OCS116 cluster bacterium. Classification (GTDB taxonomy): domain Bacteria; phylum Pseudomonadota; class Alphaproteobacteria; order Rhizobiales; family OSC116; genus OCS116. The sequence continues at coordinate 3,094 of NVUS02000142.1, forward strand.
GGTTTTGGCGGCCGACAAAAACCCCAACAAATTAGACGTAAAGCCAGAACTATTGGCACAAATTGACAGCAATTGGCATCTTATAGACATCACAAAAGGTGATTTGAATAAAGATGGAATTGAGGATTATGTGCTGGTGGTTGAGGCTGATCTGGCGCGAAGAAATTTCACCCGCCGGTTTTATTATTTTAATGAACCACCCTATATAGATGCGCAAAAAGCCGATGATTGGGAATCAGAAGCGGCTGACCGTGAATTTATGGTGTTTTTGGCTCAAAAATCGGGTGCATTTGAACATGTATTTAGCCATAGTGATTGGGTCGGGCGGGCTGATTATGGTGGCACATATGGCGATTCATATGGTGGCATTGACATTGACAATGGCTCGATTGTGCTGAGCGCCTATGGCGGCTCACGCATTGGCTGGAATTGGACCATGCGGATACGGCATCAGGAGGATAGATGGCGGGTGATTGGTTTTACCAGTGGCAGCCTTGACCGTCTGCCGCCCAAAGGGCAAGAAAGTATAGATTGGGATCGTCATGACCGCAATTTGTTGACCTATAAAGTTTATATTGAACAGGAAAAAGCCGGCAAAATGGTTCGGCAGGAATGGGATGAGATCGTTGATAAAACCAAAATCTACCTTATCGATTCTAGACAGCCTGACATTTATAAGCGCTGAGTAATTTATCAGCTGCAAATAATTTGGCCTCGAAAATTTGCCCAGCTTTGACCATGCCGACACCTGCCGGTGTGCCGGTCATGATGATGTCGCCGTCTTCGAGGCTGAGGAATTTTTTAAGCTCACAAAGAATGACATCTGGTTTATAAATCATCAAATCTACAGTGCCGGTTTGAATGTTTTTGCCATCAATGTCTAAGCTGAAGTTTAGGTTTTCGATGTTGCCATTAAAGATGGTGAACTGGCTAAATATTGCCGAACCATCAAAGGCTTTGCTGCGCTCCCACGGCAAGCCTTGCTTTTTTAAATTGGATTGTAAGCCGCGTTTGGTTAAATCTAACCCGACGGCGACCGCGCTATATTGGCCGTCTTTGATTAGAAAACACAGCTCGGCCTCATAATGTAGAGGCTCAATATGCACAGCGTTTAACACATCAGTGATTGCTGAGTTTGGCTTCATAAACACCGCCATATCGTCGGGTGTTTCGCTATTCAGTTCTTTGATATGATCGACATAATTGCGGCCAATGCAGATGATTTTAGACGGGGTGATTTGAGTGCCGTCTAATGTGATGTATTTCATATTTTTTCCGTTACTTCAAGGCTCAATGAGTTGTAATGTTAGGGCTTTTGCTACCGCTTGTTCGCGGGTTCGTGCCCCTAGTTTTTGTTTGGCATTGTTTAGATGTAGCTCGACAGTCACCGGCCGAATGCCAATTTGATAAGCAATTTCTTTGGTTCTTAAGCCGTGAACCAGCCACAATAAACATTCGGTTTCGCGCGGTGAAAGGTTGGCATTTGAATTGATAATATTTTGGGTTTTGACCAGAGCTTCGCGTGCAAATAAGCTTGCCAAAGCCAGTGTTTTCTTATGCTCGCGGGCTATTTTTTCGACTTCAGTTTTACCCAAGCTAGAACTCAATATCCACCCACCAGCGCCTTTTTTACTCATCGGTTTAAACGTGACGCTAAAGCCTGCATAGCTGCCTGCTTCGGAGGCTTCTTGAATTAATTTGCGTTGGGCAGTGCTTAAATATTCATAGCGGTCGATATAATCGATGCCCATTTTGACACTGGCATATTCATTGCAACAATGGGTGAAAAATGGGTCAATCAGCTCATATTTTTGGTCGATATAATGATCCAGCCAATATTGCGGAAAATTGGTCAATATATCGACTTTGCCATGGTTTAAATCGGCACAGATAATTCTATCTAAGCCCATATTTTCAAAAAAAATAATGGTTTGCGCCCACACATCAGCCGGTTTAGATAGGTCGTTTAGATCGGCTAAAAAATCCTTTAATTCATCTGCCATTTTTATTATCCCGATACCTATGGTTTTACATAGGTATAATTATGCGCATTTTTTATTTATATTCTAGCTTAAACGTAAAAAACATAAGTTTTCGCCAAAACCAATTAACTAGGTTATTTATTTTGAGATATGATTCAGAGAAAAAACTAATTGAATCAATTTACAACGTTGCGGTTGATCCGCAGAATTTTCAAAATTTTTTAGATTGTTGGGAGAGTGAGTTTACCGCCACGGCCAATAAGGATTTGGTCGAAAAATCCAAGCAAATGTCGGATGCGGTCGAAGACCATTTTTTTCGCGCCTATGCCATATTGGATCAGGTTGAATTTACCGGCTCCGAAACGCCGAGCTTAAAGGCGTATGTTGATGCAAGCAATTTGCCAACATTTGTGGTCTCGACGGCAGGGCGGATTTCGATTTTAAACCGAGCTTTGCAGAGCTTGCTGGATATAGATTTAGGCCAAGACCTAAGCAAAATATCGCTTCAGAATGATGATTTGGCCAAGGCGCAGCATTTGCTCAGGCAATTGGATCAGCTAGAGCCGCATAAAGTATTGGCCATCGTGCAAACCGCACATGATGAAGACGTTGAACCAGTTATATTTGCCATATCTAAATTATATGATGAAAAATTACAGCAAGATTGTTTGCGATTTTGTGCGGTTCACACGGTTTGGAATGTTGAGATTGGCAAAATCATTCAAGAAACATTTGGACTGACCCATATGGAGTTGGACATTGCCGAAAAATTAGTCTCTGGCAAAAAATTATCTGAAATTGCCGATGAAAAAAACCGCTCCATTCTGACCATCAGAACCCAGAGCAAATCTTTATACCGCAAAACCAAATTAAAAACTCAATCGGATTTAATTAAATTTTTCACCCTGTTGCAAAATTTTGATCATCAGGAAAGCTCAGCCGATCTTACGGCGGCGCCATCGCATTTAATGGCCATGTCAAAAAACAATATACTCATTCGTGAGGATGGCCGTAAATTTTATTATGAAACCTATGGACATCCGGATGGTGAGCCATGCTTATTCATGCATGGTCTGATGACTGGCACGGAGCTAACCCGTAGCGCCATTAAATATCTTTATAACCACAAGATTAAATTATTTGCGCCGCACCGTGCGGGTTTTGGCATGTCCGATAATCATGGCGGTGATTATAAGATTGAATGTTTCACTCAAGATATTTTGGCTTTGCTTGACGCTGAGAAAGTTGATGAGTTTAAAATTCTTGCCCATTCGGCGGGATCATTTTACGCTTATCATTTGGGTGCAGAACTCCTCTTACGGGTGCGTAAAATAAGGGTTGTGGGCGGGGCTGTGCCTTTCACCAGCCGCCAGCAGATCAACGCATTCAACCCGCGCCAACGGGTGGTGGCCTATACCGCCAAATACACCCCACAATTGCTGCCGTTTTTGCTGCGAGGCTCGGAATTGCAAGTGAAAAAATACGGCGCAGAAGGCTTAATTGACGCTTTATATGAAGATTCTGAATTTGACTATGAATTGATTAAAGACCCGGAAATTCGCGACATCATTGTCAGTGGGTTCGAAGCCTCGTTCCAGCAAGGTGTGGACTCGGTGGTCAATGATGGGCGTTACCTATTTAGCGACGTTTGGAACGCAATGGTGGCCAATTATGGGTTGCCGATTGAAATCTATCACGGCACAGACAATCAAGCCGTGCCGATGGCGCAAGTTGAGGAATTTGTCAGCTTGCACAATAATTTGTCGTTGAATGTGATCAAAGGTGGGCAGCTGATTTATTATAAATTATTTAGCCAAGTGATGCATGGTTTTTAGCTTTCAGCACGTCGAATATGCATAAAAATACGCCATCTGGGGTATTTTTGTCAGATTTAAACGCTGCTAAACTGGTGGCAACTGGATGGCGGCGAAAAGCCCGCCGCAATAAGGAGATCAATAATGGTGAGATTTTTTTCGGCGGTTATGTTTATGCTGCTAACTGTGGTGAATGTGAATGCGGCTCAAACCATCATTGTATTTGATGCCTCGGGCTCGATGTGGGGGCAAATTAACGGGGTGAGCAAAATAGAAATTGCCCGCAAAGCTTTTGCTAAATTTGAAAATAACTGGGGCGATAGACAAGATAAACTTGGTTTGATTGCTTATGGACACAGGCGCAAGGGCGATTGTGGTGACATTGAGACATTGCTGACGGCAAAAAGCCATAATGTGGCGGCGATAAGCAACCAGATTAGAAATTTGCGCCCCAAAGGCAAAACACCTTTATCCGATGCGGTGCGTATGGCGGCGGAGCAATTGCATTATCAAGAAGCAGATGCTACAGTGATTTTATTTTCGGATGGGATAGAAACTTGCAAGGCTGACCCGTGCGCTTTGGCCGCTGAACTTGAGCGTGATGGCATTAATTTTACCGCGCATGTGATTGGCTTTGGCATTACCAAAGCTGAACACAAAGCCCAATTGCAATGCATTGCCGACAATAGCGGTGGGCAATATTTTGATGCCAAAGATGCAGACGGTTTGGCCGATGCCTTGGACCAAGTGACGCAAGACACACCAAAAGCTATGGTGCAACCCACAACGGCTTATAAGGTGAATTTAGTGCTCACTGTAAGGGAGGCGAAGGGCACGGCGCGCCCCGCCCAAATTACCTATCGTGCGCTTAACAAAGCCACTGGCCGCAAGACCATATTGGGCACAGTGACCGATGCCGCCGAAGTGGTTGGCGGCTTAAAGGCCGAATTGCCAGCTGGCGAGTGGACCATTGAAGCCATAAGTCAAGAAGGTATAGGTGTGCTCGATGTGACAGTGAGCGGTGAGCAAATGCTTATCGATGTGCCATTTACCGCACATGAGATTGAATATAGTTTGGCCGATAATGGCCCCTATCAATTGGGTGTGGCGCATTTGTTTTACTTATTTGCATCGGCGCCGTTGCAGCCCAATGCGCAAATCCCCGTGGCGCTTTATAGTTTAGATGGCAAGCGGCTTGATTGGGAAACTCGTTTTGGTAGCAAGGGTGAAGGTTGGAGTGATCATGATTTTAAGTCTCCATCTGCGGCGGGTGATTATGAAATTATTGTTGGCAAACCCGATGCCGCTTTGGCACGTTTTAAGGTCACATATATAAATGACATTGTGCCGGTGTGGAAAGGTGCATTGCAGGGTCAAGCCGGCGGCAAATTGGCAGTTAGCATCAGCGGGTTTGGTTATAGATTTTCTAACCTTGCCTTGTATAAAGGCGACAAACGCATTGCGAGTTATAGTTTAGATAAATTATCGACTTCTGATGGTCAATGGTTACCACTTCCGACTGAAGAGGGTGATTATAAACTCGTCTATAAATATAAAAATGCTGATGGCAAACGAATTGAAGCGCAATTGGCGACCATTGCGGTTGGTGATGTTCTATTGCCGGATGAAAAGCTGAATATGTCTGGTCATTGGAAGTTAGTGCATGGCGTCACCGGTGAGTTGATTGCGCATGTTGAGATTGATGTGCCAGACCATGAAGGTGATCGGTTTGACCCGAGCCTTTATAGTGTGGCTGTAAACTCAGGTTCGAGCTTAATGGGCGATGGTGACAAGCTGAAATTGGATATTCTTGCTATAGAGAACGGCCATTTAAAAATGCAATATGCAACTGAATTTGGCAATGCTACCGCCCTGATGGAGCGTATAGATGCGCAGGAATTTGAGGGTATAATGACCGCCGCGACCGGTGGGTTATTGTTGCCGGTCAAATTTGTGAATTTTGCTGATATTGGTCTGTCTGCGGATGAACACTTGGATGAGAGCGTCATTGCGCCCATGGCTACAAATGTTGATGTCGAGCTTTTGCGCCAATATCCCAAATCAGAATATGTATTTATTTGTGAACAGGAATTTTGTGAATATGACCATGCTGAATTGGGTTTAAAAACCATTCCGCTTATGCGCGGCTATGGCTTGTTAGAGCCGTTTTTATGGAAAACCGGTGAATTGAATCTGGTGGCCGTTAATTTAGCCAATGGTGAATGGGTTGAGTTAAACCCACGCATGCAGAGTGATGATATGTCGGATTGTGTGCAATTTGGCACGATGGGGCATCATGGCCAAGATGACGCGACGGCGACCGACATGATCTGCACCGTAAAAGGCGGCAATAGTGGTGGCAGCTTGGTCAGCAATTTGGAGAATATCGAATTTTGGGCGGTCGACCGAAATATTGCCATAGAGGCAGCCAGAAAAGCCCAGCATGCCGAAGCCATGGGCGAAGAAGGCATTTTAATTGCCGCAGGCATTATGCATGGCAATTGGATATTGCGCGATTTTACTGACGACAGCGAGATTATGCGCACCCAATTGATGCATGAAATCGCCACAGACGTGGCGGAAGATGGCAGCCAAGGTGTGAAGCTAAAGCTGAACCGTGATGCAAATGGCAAGCCAGTGAATATGACGGTGAATTATACTGAAAATAGCATAGACGTGACTTTGGTGCTATCGCGCCCGCCAAATTGGGACAGAAAAAAAGACGTTTGGTATGGCGCTATGCTGTCGGCAATTGGCGGTAAACGGGTAATATTGGTGCGCCAAACCGATGAATGGCAGGGCGATGCCATTTATAGTCAAGGCTAGCTTGCGCCGGCTGTCGCTACACAGTGCAATATGAGTTTTAATGGTATTTCAAGAAAATATAAGGAGTGAGGAATGAATAAATTTACTAGATTATTAATGACCGCAGCATTCATGGCGAGCTTTGCCACACCGACATTGGCCGATTTGGCCAAGGGCGAGGCGGCATTTAAAGTCCAGGATTTTGCCACCGCAAAAGTTGAATTTGAGGCGTTGCCCAATAATGGCTCGGCGCTTTATCTATTGGGTTTAATACATTTGAATGGCATGGGCATTGAACGGGATGTTAAATATGGCCGTGAATTGGTGCTGAAATCAGCAGATATTGGCTATATTCCAGCGCAGATGAGCATGGGGTCTGCCTATAAATCGGGTTATGAATTGGATAAAGATTTGGTGCTAGCGCATTATTATTATAGCTTAGCAGGCAGATATTCATCGTATAATCAGGAGAAAGCAGATGAATTGGCTGGACAAATGAGCCCGCAACAACTTGCAAAATCGGCAAAATTATTTTCAAAATGGAAATAGTAATGTGGATTGACGGGTGAAGATTTTAGAGGGTGGATTTACTTGCCATTACTTTGATGTAAATAGAAAAACTAGGTTATAAACTTTGTGTAAGCTTTTATTTTTAATCGATTATTAAGTATATTCTGACATTTTAGAACCATTCTTTAGCGCGCCATTTTTAATGTGGCGTCGAGTTTAAAGATGTTCAAAGGTGGTTGGAAATAGTTTGATTAGGGGTGGATATGCATCGAGCAATACTTGAGAATATGAAAATTAACACACGCATGTATTTGGCGTTGGCCATACCGGTTTTGGTATTGTTGGTGCTGGCTGGAGATGTTTTTTATCAGGGTTACACAAAAACAGTATTGATGGACAAAATCAATAGGCTTGAGCATTTTTCGCCTTATATGACGGATATGATTGATGAATTGCAAGCTGAACGTGATGATACGGTTGCGGTGATAGCTCATAAAAATGATGCGGCTGCAGTTAAAGAACTCGCCCATCAACGCAAATTGACAGATGAGCATTTAGAAGCGTTTGAAAGAGAATTTAAGACCTTAGACTGGTCAGTTTATGGTGAAAAATACCAGCGTCAGATTGAAGCCATTGAGCATCATTTGCTGGCATTGAGTGAATTTAGAGTGCTGATTGATGCCGGTAAAGAGAGCATTGTGCAAACTCACGTTGAATATGAAGCGATTATCAGTGAGTTGCTAGATGGTGTGATCTATATGAGCCATTTGAGTGAAGATACGCATTTGAGCAATAAAATTAATGCCTTTACCAGCTTCTTGGAAATGAAAGAATTTGCTAGCATTGAACGGGCGTTGGGAACTCATGGTTATGTATCTGGTGAATTTGATGCGCATACACACCAAGAATTTTTGTCGATGATTAACAAGCAAGAAGCTTATTATAACGTGTTTAAACATGCTGCTGATGCAGAGCAAGTTGCCTATGTAAAGCAAAAATTAACCGACCCGGTGTTTGAAAAAATTGAGCATTATCGTGCCATGGCCATCAATAGTGTTTATAAGCTTGCCGATGGAGCGCACCCGATCAGTGAAATGATCGGCGATAC
>NVUS02000143.1 GCA_002402005.2 OCS116 cluster bacterium
GCGAAGAAACGCGGGTTTGACAATGCGGTGATGCTGGATGCCAATGGGGCGGTGGCTGAATTTACCATGCAGAATTTGTTTTTGGTGAAGGATGGGGTGGTTTCGACCCCGCAGGCTAACGGCATGTTGTTGAATGGGATTACGCGGCAGCGGGCGATTTTGTTGCTGAAGGAGCTTGGGTATGAGGTGATTGAGCGGCGGATATCAGTTGAGGAATTGTTAGAGGCGGATGAGATTATATCTACGGGTAATCATGCGCGGATTTTCCCTTGTGTGAAATATGAGGATAATGAGATGGGGATGGGGCCGGTGTATGAAAAATTGCGCGAGGCTTATTGGCATTTTAGTGCGGCTTGTTAGGTTTTAGCCTGTGAGAAGACAGTTGGCCGGTTGTTGAGGCTCTGGAAGTTTGCTTTATGTTGGGCACTGCGTGCGTTCGCTCCGCTCTCTAGCTAAGCCACTCAGCCGCTGATCGGAAGCCAATTCACCACCCCAATCAACTACATTACGCTTAGTGAGCTGGAGTTTGGGGAAACTCAGCATTTCGGAGCGTCCCACAAACTCAGGATTTCGTTTACCCTCGTTTCCAAACAAAGATCATTTCAGTGAGTGCGACATCGGCCGTTCGAAGCCGCTGCCATCTAACGCGCGGTCGGCTAGCGCAGTACGCGAAGCGTATGGGGCGCACGGACCGAAGGGAATGCCTGTGGTGCAAGTGCTAACAGTGAGCTTAAGCGAACGTATAAATGAAGTACCTGAGTATTGGCAGGGGTACGACCCAGTATGGGCTGTTGAAAGACAGCTAGCTGGCAGGTAATGCTCTGGAAGTTTGCATTTTTGCTTGGCACTGCGTGCGTTCGCTCCGCTCTCTAGCTAAGCCACTCAGCCGCTGGTCGGATACGGGTTCACCACCCCAATTAACTACATTACGCTTAGTGAGCTCGAGTTTGCCGAAGCACCGAATTTCGGTGCGCGATAGTGAAGATGCATCGGGTAGCTTTAGGCCGCTAGGCTTGGGAGCCAGAGGACGATGCTGGGGAACGCGACTAGCAGCGCTATTGTTATGGCGTCGGCTATGAAGAAGGGGGTGACACCGCGGAAGACGTCTTGGACGGTTAGGTCGTCGCGGACTCCGGCGACTACGAAGCAGTTGAGGCCTATGGGTGGGGTAATTAGGCAGAATTCGGCCATTTTTACGACTAGAATGCCGAACCAGATGGCGCACATTGTGCCGTTCATGCCGAAGGCGCTGTCGGCTGCGGTTACGTATTCGCCGCCGTTTAGGGCCATGACTGCGGGATAGACTACTGGTAGGGTTAGGAGCAGCATGCCGATTGCGTCCATGAACATGCCTAGGACTGCGTAAGCTAGTAGGATGAAGATTAGGGTTAGCATGGGGGGTTGGTCTAGAGCTGAGATCCAATCGGAGAAGGCGGCGGGGAGATCGGCGAAGCCTAGGAATCTTACATAGATTAGGACACCCCAGATTATGGTGAAAATCATGACGGTTAGTTTGGCGGTTTCTAGCAGGGCTGACTTGAATTGTGGCCAGCGCATGCCTTTGAACAGTGCCATTAGGAAGACTACAAATGCGCCTAGAGCGCCGCCTTCTGTGGGGGTGCCCCATGCGTCGCCGCCGAAGGGGTTGTAGACGAAAACTATTATGATGAAGACTACGAAGAAAATTGGTAGGGCTGGTGGTAGGGAGGCGAAGCGTTGCTTCCATGTGTAGCCGCGAATTGGAGGGCCGAAGTTTTTCATGGTTAGCGCCATGCCGATGATTAAGGCGGTGTAGACGAAGGCTGAGAAAACGCCGGGAATGAAGCCAGCTAGGAGGAGTTTACCTACGTCTTGTTCTACTATGATGGCGTAAATGACTAAGATGGCTGAGGGGGGGATTAGGGAGGCTAGTGTGCCTGCTGCGGCGACTACGCCGGCGGCGAAGCGTTTGTCGTAGCCGGCTTTGAGCATTTCGGGGATGGCGATGCGCGCGAAGACTGCGGCGGTGGCGACGGATGCGCCTGATACAGCGGCGAAGCCTGCTGTGGCGAAGACTGTGGCGACGGCCATGCCGCCAGGCACCCAGCCGATCCAGCGTTTTGCGGCTTCGAACAGGGCTTTGGTGAGGCCTGCATGGTAAGCTAGGTAGCCGATTAGGATGAAGGTTGGGATTAGGGACAATGCCAAAGATGAGACTTTTGAGTGGGGGACTTGACCGGCGGTTTTGACCGCGACTGTGAGTGCCCAGAAGAATTCATCTGATGCGTAGCCTTTTTTTGCCCAGAAAATCCAGACGAGGCCGATCAAGCCTGAGAGGGCGGCGGCGAAGGCGACGCGCATGCCTAGGATGACCATGAGCAGCATAAAGCCTGAAACGATGAGGCCGATTTGGATGGGTTCCATTAGTCTGCGCCTCCGGATACGGTTTGGGCTTCGCGGGCGGCTTGTTCGGCGGCGTTTTCGACCAGTGGGACGGCGATGGGGGTGGTTTGGTTTTGTGCGAAAGCGCGGCAGTAACCCCAGAGTTGTAGGGTTAGGCGCAGGCAGAGTACGGAGAAAGCGATGGGGGCTAGGAGTTTGGCTGGCCAGATGGGCAGCGCGATGTCGATTGAGCTATCGCGGCTCCACAAGGGGGCGGCAAAATCGAAACTACGCAAGAAATGTGAAAATGTGCCCCAGACTAGGAATAGCATGAGGGCGAGAATTAGGATTGTGGTGATGATTTCGGCTAGCCATAGCGCCCTGCCCTTTAGGGCGCCGACTAGGATATCCATGCGGATGTGGCCGCCATCGCGTTGAGTGTAGGCGACGCCCATGAAGGCGATTAGGGGCATGATTTGTTCGATCCAATCGACATAGCCTGGTAGTGGGATGCCGAAGAAATTGCGGCCGCTGACTGAGACTACCGCTAGAACCATTAATGAGAAAACCGCTAAGCCTGTAACTAGGGCTAGAAAACTTTCTAGCTTGTGTAGTTTTTGGTCGAGTTGGCTTAAGGTTGAGCTGTCTTCTAGAACTGATGATGACGCTACCATATATACACCCTTATATAAGGAGAAACGCCGCATACGATTGAAGCATGCGGCGTTGTTTTTAGTTGGCTAGTGTGCTGATCACTAGATCGTATAATTCTTGACCTGGGAGGCCACGATCTGTGTTGCTTTTGATCCATTCGTCAGCAGCTGGTTTGGCAGCGGCGGCGCGGAATGCAGCCAGAGCATCCTCTGAATAGGAGATTTTTTCGACGCCATTGGCTTCGAGTTTTGCCCACCATGCATCCATGGTTTTGCCATTATATGTGGTGACATAATGTGCCAAGGCTTCATCAACTGAGCCCAAAAGCGCGTCTTTATGATCGGCAGACAGGGCATTTAGTGCATCTGTATTGACCACAACGGGGCAATTGACGGTGCCGGGGTTTAGGTTTTGCGTCCACCATTTTGACGGCTCGATTGTGCCGAAAGACAGATGGGCATGGGGGGCGAAAGCCACGGCTTTAACCACGCCGCCATCTAGGGCTTGGCGGGTTTCTGTGGCGGTTACTGAGGTTGGGACAGCGCCCAACTTTTTGAGTGCTGCGCCAACGCCGCCGACAGCGCGGACAGTGAGGCCGTTAAAATCATCTAAAGTTAGCGGGGCAGCGCCTAGGCCGGCAATGTTATATTGCGGCAAAGGCGATGGCATTAGCAATGTTGCATTCCAGCGGGCTAAATCTTTAATGGTTGCGGGATGAGCATAGATGGCTTTGCTGACTTTGATTTCATCTTCTAATGAGCCTACGCCTAGGAAAGGCAGCTCTAGGACTGTGATGGATGGGTTTTTATCGCGGTGATAACCGGCGCAAAATTGTGCCATTTCGAACGCGCCGATGGAAATACCATCGAGGTTTTCGCGGTTTTTTGAGAGGCCGCCATAACTAAGGTTTAATTTAAAATCGCCGTTGGTTTTGGCGGATACGAGTTCGGCCAGTTTTTCGACATGTTCGGTGAACGCGCGGCGTTTGCCCCACAAGGATACATTCCATGTTTCGGCCACGGCTTGGCCGGCAAAAGTAAGTGCAAAGGCTGAGACTGCCAACGTGGTAAAAGTTTTTTTCATCATAATAAATCTTCCCTCTTTATTAAAATTAATAAAGTCATCTTGAATGTTTATGGGAAGAAAGCAATATGATCTGGTGATTTAGGTGAAAACTACGGGTTTTCCCGTAATTACTTATGCACATTATCACTTGTTATGAGGGCCTTAAAATCTTGCTCGGTGAGGATGCGGATTTTGTGGCCTTGCTGGTTAAAAGCTTCGGCTTGGATTTGTTTGGTGCTTTTGCCAACGGCATTTTTGTTTTGTTGGCCGATGACCAGATAATTGGTGTGCCATTGGATGGATTTACTAACGATGCAGCCCTGCTCGGCCGCCAATATAACGGCTTTACTGCGGGTGAGCGATAGCTTGCCGGTAAAGGCAATGGTGTGGCCGATGAGTGCGCCTTGCGGGTTGGGGCTGGGGAATTCGGTTTTTTTGGTTTTCTTTTTCGGTTTGTTTTTAGTGGGTAAAGTGTACCAATCGGCGGGTTTTGTGTCGGTATCTAGTAAGGCTGCGCTCATGATGACGCCACAGGCTTTGGCGTCTTCTAATGCATCATGGTGGTTAAATTTGAAGCCGATAAATTGGCAAACATTGGCGAGACCGTAGCCAGCGAGTGGAATGTGACCCCATGTTTTGCGGGCGACTTTGACGCTGTCTATCCATTTGTAATCGAGCTGCTTTAGGCCGTTTTTTTGGATTGAATTTTCGATCGCGGTACGGTCGAAAAAGGTGTGGCTGACTATGTATTTGTTGGATAGGAGTTGGGCGATTTGTTGATAAACATCTGAGAAAGTTGGAGAGTTTTTAACATCATGA
>NVUS02000144.1 GCA_002402005.2 OCS116 cluster bacterium
AAAACTTTAGAATGACTCTAATTTATTAATAATGATTATTAACTGCGACAACATGTCATCTTACATCATTTGTTTGGTTTTTCTATAAATAGCCAAATGAAAAAGGAGATAGATATGACCAATAGACGTAAATTTTTAACTCATTTAAGTGCATCTGCTGCCGCGCTTGCGGCGAGTAATGCCTTGCCAAATATGGCCTTTGCCGCTGATAAACTTGCGGCTTTGAATTTTTATGGGCCACCGGTTGGCCCATCGGTTACCTTATCACACATCGCCAAGGGCAATTCGTTGGCCGCTTATGTCGATAATATCAATTTTAAGGTCTATAAAAATCCAGATGTTTTGCGGGTTGGTTTTGTATCTGGCGATTGGCAGTTGGCGGTAACACCCAGCTATGTAGCGGCCAATTTGGCCAATAAAGGCCTGCCGGTAAAAATGCTCAACATCATGACATGGGGTATGCTTTATGTGATGAGCTTGGATGAGAATGTCACCAAGATTGAAGACCTAAAAGGCGAAAAAATCGGCATGTTCTTTAAAAATGATATGCCTGATTTGGTATTTAACAAAGTGATGAAAGCCAACGGCTTAAACCGCGATGTCGATTATGAATTACACTATGCTTCAACGCCGATGGAAGCGGTGCAAATGCTTATATCTGGCCGGGTGAAACACACTGTATTGCCAGAACCGGCTGCCACTGCTGCTATGGTGCAGGCTAAAAAAATGTTCAATAAAGACATATACCGCGCCATTTCGCTTAAAGATGAATGGGCGATTGTTAATGATGGCAATGGCCGCTTCCCGATGGCGGGGGTGATGGTGCATGAAGATTTGCTCAATGCTCAGCCTGAATTGGTTGATGCTTTTCATCAGCAATGTGTGACGGCAACTGATTGGGTGAGAAATAACCATGCTGAGGCGGCAAAACAGGCCATGGATGATTTGGGTATGGGCGCGCCGATCATTCAAAAATCCATTCCCAATACGCATTTAACTGCTGAACGGGCGAAAGACATTAAGGGTGAATTGGCCAGGTTTTACGAATTATTGGCCGAGGAAAACCCGAAAATCATTGGCGGCAAATTGCCAGCAGATGATTTTTACATTTGAAGATAAGCAAAGCCCCACACATGCAAAATTTAAACAAAATATTCGCCAACATCCTGACTTATTTATGGTCGGGGTGGGGCGGGGCGGCAAGTCTATTTTTGCTGCTGGCTTTATGGGAATATGGCCACCTGCAAATGGGCTCACTTATTTTGCCATCGCCTAAACAAAGCGTTACCGCATTATTCTACGCCATTGCCCATGAAGACGCGATTTATGACATAATCATCACTTGCAAACGGGCGTTTTATGGGTTTGGTGCCGGGGTTTTGTTGGCCTCGGCATCCGGCATATTGGCCGGTACATCAATGACGGTGTCTATGGCATTGCGCCCGATTGTAACCTTTATTATGGGCGTGCCGCCGATCGCGTGGATTGTATTGGCACTGATGTGGTTTGGCGATGATGATATGACCGCAGCGTTTACGGTGTTTGTAGTGGTGTTTCCGATTATCTTTGCCTCGGCCATGCAAGGCATGCGCATGCGCAGTGCCGAATTGGATGAAATGGCTGATATATACCAATTGTCGCTCTGGCAAAAATTCTTTCACATTCATATGCCGCAAATCATTAGCTATTTATTTCCGGCATGGATTGTAGCTTTGGGCATGAGTTGGAAAATAGTGGTCATGGCTGAATTGTTGGGCACTGAACATGGCATTGGTGCGGCCATGGCCATGGCAAGAGTGAATATTGACACCGCCGCCACAATGGGCTGGATATTGATGATTATCTTCATTTTATTGATGATTGAATATTTGTTTTTAGAACCGATAAAACGTTATGTTGAACGTTGGAAAATGTTATGAAAAGCTTGCATTTGAAACTTGAGGAATTTGGCTACCTGCCGATAAAACCCAATGTTCAAAATATCGATATTCGGCTTGTAGCGGGTAGAATTGTGGCGTTGATTGGCGCATCGGGCAGTGGCAAAACCACATTGTTAAAATTGGCGGCGGGGCTGCTTGAGGTTAATAAGGGTCAGTTAAATAATAGCTTTCGCCATCAGGCCTATCTATTTCAAGAGACTCGGCTTTTGCCATGGAAATCTTGTCTGGACAATATAACGCTTAGCCTCATGCCGGTAAAAATTAATGTTGATCTGGCCCTGCAATATGCGCAAATAATGGGCTTGACTAAGGAGGATTTAGCTAAATATCCATCCGAGCTTTCGGGCGGTATGCGCCAGCGTGTAGCGTTGGCGAGAGCCTTTATCATTCAGCCGGACTTATTGTTTTTAGATGAGCCATTTAGCGGGCTTGATTTTACCTTAAGAGCCGAAATGCAACAGCTGCTCTTGTCGCAAATGCTCGACAAGCAACTGGCCATCTTAATGGTCACTCATGATTTGAATGAAGCGATATTGATGGCCGATGAGATTTTGGTATTGGGCGGTGACCCGGCACATATTGTGAAGCGAATTATGCTGGAGCAGGCGCGTGATAAACGTCACCCCGAATATATATTTTATGAGGCGCAAAAGCTGATGAAAATGCCCGAAATTATCGCGAGCTTTGCCATACGGGAAGACAGGTGATGGACAATAAACCGAAACATAACATTTTGGATGGTTATATCTTTTCTGAGGCTTTGCGCTTTTTATTTCCTTTCATTGCGCTTTATGCCATTTTTGCCATTGTCATTTGGACTTTGACATTCACTGGCATTGTTGATTTTAACCCAGCTGGCGACATTATAGCTTGGCATTATTATGACATGTTATACGGTTTTACTTTTGCGGCGCTTTTGGGGTTTATTTTAACCGCTGCGCCAGAATGGGCTGACACTGCAAAGGTTTCGGGCGGGGAGCTGTTGCTGATAGCGGTGGCTTGGTTATTTTGCCGCATGAGCTTCTGGTTTTTAGAATATATCAGCATATACCCAGCGTTTATTAGCCATTTAAGTTTGAACCTATGGCTGATTTGGCGGGTCTATCCACTGCTCAAAGATACCATGATGAAACGGTTGATTTGGCCAATAATGGCACAGTTTTTGGCACAAATAATATTCTTTGTCAGCTATTTTGAATGGTTGGATATATCGCTCATTTCGGCTTCGCGCTTGGCATCAGGCATATTTATCATCATGATTTTACAGGTGCTAAAACCAATTTCTATGGTGATTATGAATGATAGCCTTGAGCGTAAGAATATAGACGAGACATTCATCCCGCGGCCGCCGCGCCGGCGGTTTGCCATTTTTTGCATATTGTTATTTGTCGGTGCTGATTTTGCATCGAGCAATGATATGCTGAATATTTCCGGCGAAATGCACGGGCTGTTGGCCTTTGCTGCCGCCGCGTCTTTATTGAATATATTGAATGACTGGCACATTAAACATGCCATTTTTTCAAGCTTTACTGCGCCGCTTTATCTTATCTATTGGTTTATGGCGGTTGGTTTCACATTGTTTGGGTTGGAAAAACTGGCGATATTTGACCATTTGTCCGAGGTCAATGCATTGCTTCATGCCCGGCATTTTATTTTTATGGGCGCCATTAGTTTGGCCATATTCATGGTCTTACTCATTGCGGGGCGGCGGCACACCGGCCGGTCGCTTGATTTGCCGCTTAAAGCCAAATTGGCGTTAATCTTTATGCTAATGTCGATACTATCGCGCGGTCTTATGCCGTTAATCTATCCAGACACGGTTGATTTGGCTTATCAATTGTCGGCTACATTTTGGGTATTGGCATTTGGCTTGTATTTGGCCGAGTTTTTGCCGTATTTTATCAAAAACAACCGCTGATTGTAATTCTCTGCGCTCAAAATTCGCACAATATAATCTAGCAATGGAGTGAAAATTGACTTAGTATAAATTTGTATAGCGTGAAAGATTTTAAATGTGGGGAAATGATATGGAGCTCAAATGGTTAGAGGATTTTCTGGCTCTCCAATCAACGCGCAATTTTCACACTGCAGCCCAACAGCGTAATGTCTCACAACCGGCGTTTAGCCGCCGCATTCAATCGCTTGAAAATTGGGTGCAAGAAGCTTTGTTTGACCGAGAATCGCGCCCAGCAAAATTAACCAAAGCGGGAGAGAAATTCACCCCCTTGGCGCAAGAATTGGTGCGGCTGTCATATCAAGTGCGGCAGGACATTTCGCAAAAGCCTGAAGGTGACCGCGCGAAAATTCGTTTTGCGACTTTAAATACTTTGGCGCAATCCTTCATGCCGACATGGTTAAAACAGTTGCAACCTTTCATTGCGATTGATCGCTTTCATGTCAACACTGGCTTTGGTGATCTGGTGGGCTATTTGGATGCGCTGGATAAGAATGATGTGGATTTTTTTGTTTGTTATGAAGCGCCGGAGACTTTTTTTATCGGTAAGGATAGAGTTATTTCGTCACTTAAACTTGCCGAAGAAGCGCTTGTGCCAGTGGTGAAACCGCAAGCTGATGGCAGCCCGACTTGGTGGTTACCAGATTGTAGCAACAAAACCATCCCTTATCTTTGCACCCGTACCGAAATTTCCATTTGGCCGGTGCGCGAACATATCAAGAAAAATTATGCCAATTTGGAATTTAAAACCGTCTATGAATCTAACATTGCCACCGCGCTTAAATCTATGGTTTTAGAAGGTTTTGGTGTGGCATGGATACCTTATACCATGGTGGCAGATGAGTTGGCATCTGGTGAATTGGTCAGAGCCGCGGCGCAGGAAACTGACATTATTGTCGATATTAAAATATACCGAAATCCCAAGCATCATGACATTAGACTCAATGAATTTTGGCAAGTTGTCGGCGCGCAAAAAGTTTTACAATTCAATTATAAGCCTCAAAAAGACATTGTAAAAACAAACGTTTAGTTTTGCAATTGCTGATATATTCTGTGTTTCCGCCAGCTATTTTACGCGGCATTTGCTTAATATGCGTTTTTTGCATACTAAGCTTTAATAATTGCATTGGACGTGTCACAATACATTCATATTATTTGTTTAGCGATATGCGAAGGCGTCATTTGGCGTTTTGGTATTCATTTGCGAAAAAAATGGGAGTAAAAATAATGAAATTAAAATCAACACTTATGACAATGACTGCTACGGTAGCCATTTTATTTTCTGGGGCAACATTTGCCACAGCAGAGACCACATTAGAAACCGTTAAGGCTCGTGGTAATTTACGTTGCCAAGTTGGCTCACCTTCACCAGGTTTTTACAATTTGGATTCCGCCGGTGCTTGGTATGGCATTGACGTGGCCATTTGTGAAGCCGTTGCTGCCGCCGTTTTTGGCGACAAAACTAAATTAGAAATTCAATCTGTAAGTTCGCAACAGCGCTTTACAGCATTGGCCAATGGCGATTCTGATTTATTGTCACGTACAGCGACATGGACTATGTCTCGTGATACACAGCTTGGGCTCGATTTCTTACAGCCTAACTTTTATGATGGTCAAGGCTTTATCGTGCGTAAAGACAGCGGCATCACAAGTGCGTTGCAACTTAAAGGCGCTAAAGTTTGTGTGACCACTGGTACCACAACTGAATTGAACTTGACTGACTTTAGCCGCTTGAATGAATTGAACATCAGCAATGTTACATTTGAAGATTTTAATGTGCGTGATGATACTTATCTAAACGGTGGTTGTGATGCGGTGACTGCTGATAAATCTGCTTTGGCGGGTAATAAAGCTAACTTCCCTATACCGGGCGATCATTTGATTTTGCCAGAAACATTGTCTAAAGAGCCATTGGCTCCTGCGGTTCGCCATGGCGACAACCAATGGGCAGACATTGTGCGCTGGAGTGTTTATGCACTAATCAATGCTGAAGAATTGGGCATTACTCAAGCTAACGTAGATGACATGCGTTCAACCTCTAAAGACCCTAATGTACTACGTATGCTGGGTGCTGAAGGTGATTTGAACACTGGTTTAGGTCTTGATAAAGATTGGGCTTATAACATCATCAAAGCTGTAGGCAATTATGGCGAAATATACGAAGCCTATATTGGTGGCGGCGAGCAAGCGATTGGCATTAGCCGCGCGGGTTCACTCAACGCTTTATGGACTGACGGTGGCTTAATGTATTCACCACCTATGCGTTAATAGAATGGGCGTCAGACTTTAAGTTTGACGCCTTTTTTTTAATCTATGTTTTAATTATATAATAAATTGAGATGATGATATGAGCGATCAATCCGAGCCACAAAAACGACCCAAAGAAAAATTTGATTTTTTTCAAGATCAACGGGTGCGTTCGGTGTTTTATCAGGTAATGACGGCTGGCCTTGTCGGTTGGTTGCTTTTATATCTCGTTAACAATACAACCGAAAATTTGCAAAGCCGTGGCATGGCCACTGGCTTTGATTTTATGGATATTTCGGCCGGGTTTTCGGTTGATTTTAAAATGATCGACTATGTGGCGGGTATTGGCACTTACACTGATATCTTTATCATTGGGGCGCTGAATACGCTGCTCATTTCGTTTTTTGCGATTATACTCAGCACTATAATCGGGTTTTTCGTTGGTGTTTTGCGCTTGTCGGATAACTGGTTGGTATCAAAAGTGGCTTTGGCTTATGTCGAGATTTTTCGGAATGTGCCTTTGCTTATTCAGGTTGTATTTTGGTATATTGGGGTGTTTAGCCTGTTGCCAGCAGTTAAGAAAACCGTAGACCTTTCATTTGGTGCCGAGCGCTTATTGTTGAACAATCGCGGGCTTTATATGGCATGGCCAGTGCCCGGAGATTTATTTTGGGTGACGATTCTGGCATTTGTAATCGCTGCTGTTGGCGCGTTTATATACAGCCGCCGCGCGCATAAATTGCAAGATAGTTCCGGCGAGCAGACCAATGTTTGGCTGCCATCTTTGGCGGCCATCATTATATTGCCGCTCATCGCTTTTTTTGCCACTGGCATGCCGCTTGAATGGGACATACCTGTGCTTGAGGGCTTTAATTTTGTGGGCGGGGCTTCGGTTGCACCGCCATTTTTGGCCTTGTTGGTGGCGCTTAGCATTTATCATGCCGCGCATATTGCGGAGTCGGTGCGGGCGGGTATTTTATCAGTCAACCGCGGGCAAAGTGACGCGGCCATGGGCATTGGGCTGAAGCCAAGCAAAGTGATGTCATTGGTTATCATTCCGCAAGCCATGCCGGCCATTGTGCCGCCATTGATTAGCAACTGGATGAACACTGTAAAAAATTCATCATTGGCCATTGCCATTGGTTATCCGGATATTGTTTCCTTATTCATGCAAACGTCGCTCAATCAGGTGGGCCACGCGGTCGAGATTGTTGGGATGACCATGATATTCTACATGCTGATCAGCCTGATCATTTCGGTGATATTGAACATTTATAACAAACGCGTGCAATTGGTGGAGCGCTGAACATGGCTATAATTACAAAACAAAAAACTCCAGATCGCCCAGCGCCTTTATCAGAAACTTCGGTAGTGGGATGGTTGCAGAAAAATCTGTTTAGTTCGGTGTTTAACACTGCGCTGACGCTCATCACTATATTCATCATCTATTTAACGCTAAGTGGTGTTGTTGTTTGGGGCTATTTAGACGCTACATTCGTGGCCGAAAAACGCCGCGAATGTTATGACAACAGCCTAACCGGTGCATGTTGGGCAGGGGTGATTGCGTGGCTGGACAATATATTCTATGGCCGTTACCCGCGTGAAGAAATATGGCGGATTGATTTTGGTGGTCTGCTATTGGTGGCGTGGATGTTGCCATTGTGGTTATCAAAGGTCAAAGGTAAAATATTGATCGGCGCCTCGGTGATTGTTTTCTATCCATTTTTGGCGGGTTATATGTTTACCGGTGGTGACAAAGGCTGGTTTATGCAGTTTATGGTGACCGGCGCGATCACCGCTTTCGTTATTAACATGACTAACATGTTGGTTGGGCTGCTTAAAAACACGAGTCTTGATGTGTTTTTAATGCAGCTGTCTGGCCAAGCTGATGCCGGTGATAAAACCCAGCGCAATATATTGTTGGCTATGGTCGCGACTTTGTTTGTTGCGGCGTTTTTATGGCAAGCCAGTTGGAATGTGACTGAAGTTGTTTGGACCAAATGGGGTGGCCTGTTTTTAACCTTGGTGATTGCCGGTATTGGCATCGCATCCTCCATGCCGTTGGGTATCTTTTTGGCCTTGGGCAGGCGCAGTAAATTGCCGGTGGTGCGGGTGTTGAGTACTGGTTTTATTGAGATTTTTCGCTCGGTGCCGCTGATTACGGTGTTGTTTATGGCGACCACTATGTTCCCATTATTTATGCCCGAAGGGTTTGTGCTGAATAAATTGGTGCAGGTTATCATTGCGGTCATTTTGTTTAATGCTTGTTACATGGCTGAAATTGTTAGGGCGGGCTTGCAAGCTATACCCAAAGGCCAATTCGAAGGCGCACACACAATTGGTTTGGGGTATTGGGGCACGATGGGTCTGATCATCATGCCGCAAGCGTTAAAGCATATGATACCGAATATTGTTGGCAATATCATTGGTTTGTTGAAGGATACAACCTTGGTATCAATCATTGGATTATTTGATATCTTGGGCATGTTACGCTCGATCAGTAAAGATGTGCCATGGGTTGGTTTACACAAAGAACCATTAATCTTTGGGGCTATGTTATTTTTCATCATCTGCTTCTCCATGTCCAAATATAGCCGACATTTAGAAGTGAAATTATCAGCTGGCGACAAGCATTGAGCGCATTAAGGGAAACGATATGAGTGAGCAACAAACGACGGGCCAACTGGCTTCGGCAGCATCAAGTGAAGTGATGATTGAAATCAACCAGATGAACAAATGGTATGGTGATTTTCATGTGCTGAAAGATATAAATTTAACCGTGCACAAAGGTGAGCGGTTTGTGATTTGTGGGCCATCTGGCTCGGGCAAATCGACCCTCATTCGGTGTATCAATGCGCTTGAAGAGCATCAAGAGGGTGATATCATTGTTGATGGCATTAAGCTGGGCAAAAACCTTAAAAACCTCGATCACATCCGTACCGAGGTTGGTATGGTGTTTCAGAATTTTAACCTATTTCCGCATTTGACCATTTTGGAAAACCTAACATTAGGCCCGATATGGGTGCGCAAAATGCCCAAAGCCGAGGCGATTGAAACCGCGATGATGTATCTGGAACGGGTTAAAATTCCTGAACAGGCTGAAAAATATCCCGGGCAAATGTCCGGCGGGCAACAGCAGCGGGTGGCGATTGCGCGCTCTTTATGCATGAGCCCCAAAATTATGCTGTTTGATGAACCCACTTCGGCACTTGACCCAGAAATGATCAAAGAAGTGTTGGACGTGATGGTCGAGCTGGCTGAAACCGGCATGACCATGATTGTGGTGACCCATGAAATGGGCTTTGCCAAAACCATTGCCGATGAAGTGATCTTCATGGATGCGGGCGACATTGTCGAACGCAATAAACCAGAAGCATTCTTTGGCAATCCGGAGCATGAGCGCACTCAAAAATTCTTGAGTCAGATTTTATAACCCCGTTATTCGGAGGGCTGAAATGTCTTTTGAAACATTTGCCGAAATCACCCGTCATAATATTGTCGAAAGTCGCCATTTTGGCGCGGCGGCGATATGCGATGCCGATGGCACTATTGTGCACCAATGGGGTGATGTTGACTCACTTATTTTTCCACGCTCGGCGCTAAAGCCCGCGCTGGCTATCGCGCTGATCGAAAGCGGTGCGGCTGATGCTTATCAATTGAGCGATGCCGAATTGGCTTTGGCCTGTGCCTCACATAATGGCGAGCCAATTCATAGTGATGGCGTCGCGGCTTGGCTAGCGCGTTTGGGTTTAACACCCGATGATTTGGCTTGTGGCTCAGTGCTGCCAGATGACCAAGCAACCGTGCATAAAATATTGGCTCAGGGGCAGGGCAGCTGCCGCATTCATCACAATTGTTCGGGCAAGCATGTGGGCTTTTTAACTTATTGTCTGCATCTCGGGCTGCCAATAAAAGGCCATCATCTTAGGACTCATCCGGCGCAACAAAATGGTTTGGATATCCTATCAGATTTAGCGAATGTGGATTTGTGTTCCTCCCCGATGGGCATTGACGGCTGCGGTTTTCCGGCCCCAACAATGCCTTTGGCAAAACTTGCACATATGGTTGCAAGTTTTGCTGACCCCTCAAAATTATCTGTAGAGCGCAGCAAAGCCATATATCGCTTGCATCAGGCCATGAGCCATAAGCCGTTTCATGTATCTGGTCATGGCAGTGTGGTCAGCGATGTAATGCATGTAACCAAGGGCAAAATATTGGTGAAATCCGGCGCAGAGGGCATTATGACCGCGGCAATTCCGTCGCTCGGTTTGGGCATAGCGCTTAAAATTGCTGATGGCAGCGCGCGGGCGCGCGGGGCTGTTTTGCTGGCAATGCTGAAGTCACTAGATGTTTTATCAGATGTTGAGCTAGATCAACTACACAACCACATCAAGCCAAAAATATTTAATTCACGTCATGAATTTGTCGGTGAAATTCGCGCGACAATTCATCAGGAGAAAAGCCAATGGGCATGAATATACTTTTTATAACCGTGGATCAATGGCGGGGCGAATGCCTCGCTGCGACCGGACACCCGATTGTCAAAACCCCGCATTTAGATGCGCTTGCGGCAGATGGGGTGGCGTTTCAGCACCATTATGGCCAAGCCACTCCGTGCGGCCCGGCGCGCGTTTGCTTATATACCGGCATGTATTTGCACAATCATCGTTCATTGTTAAACGGCACACCATTAGATGCCCGCCATACCAATGTGGCTTTAGAAGCGCGCAAAGCCGGTTATCAGCCGGTATTATTTGGTTATACCGATGTTGGGCTAGACCCACGCCATCAAGAAATTGTTGATGATTATGAAGGTGTGCTGCCCGGCATGGACGCGGTCTGCCATTTGAATAGCAAGCGCAAGCCATGGTTGGCCTATCTGGAGCAGAAGGGCTATGACATCGCACATGCGCCACATAGTGTATTTGCGCAACAAGAGAATTATCCTGATGCCGAAAATAAAGGCCAAACTTACGCGCCGGCAATTTTTAAAGCCGAGGACAGCCCGGCGGCATTTTTGGTCGGCGAAACCATGAATTATATCGACGGTCACCAACAAAAGCCTTGGTTTGCGCATGTTTCATTTCTTTCGCCGCATCCACCATTTGTCGCCCCAGAACCTTATCATGCGATGTTTGATGCTGATGATATGCCTTTGCCCGTGCGCCATGCAACATGGCAAGAAGAAACCAAACAACACCCGTGGCTGGAATATTATCTAACCCACAGTTCGGCCGCAGCCGGTTTCACCACCCAGCCCGAAAAATTTGATAGGTTGGATTTGCCCGATCAAGAATTGCAACAGATCAGAGCCACTTATTATGGCATGATGGCCGAAGTGGATGCCCAAATCGGCCGTTTGGTCGCGCATTTAAAACAGACCGGTATTTATGATGATACGCTGATTATTTTTACCTCTGATCATGGGGAGAATATGGGTGATCATTATGCCCATTCCAAATACACCTATTTTGAGGAAACCTTTCATGTGCCTTTGATCATTCGTGACCCTTCAGATGCCGCCAATTCAACCCGCGGGAATGTTGTTAAAGCTTTTACCGAGGCCGTTGATCTGATGCCAACCATGCTGAATGCGATCGGTCAGGATATACCGCACCAATGTGATGGCAGCTCATTGCTTAGCTTCACCCGTGATGCACCGCTGAAAGAATGGCGAACTGAAGCCCATATGGAGTTTGATATGCGCGCGCCTTATGACGGCAAGGGCGCACCACCATTTGGCCTGAAAATGAATCAATGCATGGTCAACATCATCCGCGATGACCACTATAAATATGTGCATTTCACCACATTGCCACCTTTATTATTCGACCTGCAAAATGACCCAGATGAATTTACCAACCTTGTCAATGATCCCAAATATCATAATGTGGCGAGTGAATATGCCAGTAAATTATTGAGCTGGCGGATGGAAAATGATGAGCGGGCATTAACCGATATGCATTTAACCGCCGATGGCGACGTTGAAAGTGGTATGCGTTTGTTGTGAGTTGGGCATTCGCTTTTGCACAATTGATATAATGTTGATAACGGTTCTGTGGGCGCAATGGGCGCGATCTAATTATTGGGGAATATAACGCTTTTATCATGTCATTGACAGCATTTGGTGGATTGCGTAAGTTGCAGCATGAAAGAAAAAAACATGATCTCGGAGCGCTTGGCCAAGCGCCTTAAACAAACCCGCAAAAGCAAAGGCTTAAGCTTGGAAGCCACGGCAAAATTGTCGGGTGTTTCGCGCTCTATGTTGTCACAGATCGAGCGTGGCGAATCCAGCCCGACCGTGGCCACATTGTGGAGTTTGACCAATGCTTTACAGGTGGATTTTGCCGGCCTGTTAGATGAGGGTAAAGCTGATTTAAAGATTAAAGAGATTCTGCGCGCCCAACGAACCCCAACCATTGATAGCCAAGGTGAGGGGTGTCGCATACGCATTCTTAGCCCGGCCGAGCAAGTCGGACAGACCGAAATTTATGAACTAGAATTTACCAAAGATGGCGCTTTGGTCAGTGAAGCCCATAGCCATGGGTGCGTCGAGCATGTCACTGTGCTTGAAGGTAGCTTGAGAATAGAAGTTGCTGAAGAATCAGCTGAATTACAACAAGGCGATACAATTCGCTATGCTGCGGATTGTAGCCATGCGATTTATGCAAATGGTGAAAAAGCCAAAGCTTTATTGATTGTCTATAATTCTTAAATATCCATTATATAAGATTTTCATTCTTTTATATTGACATTATCCGTAAAAACGGATTTTATATCCTTAAATCACGAGGTGTCAATATGAATGAACAATTTTTACAACATATCAAAAACCAGCTAATTGAAATTGAACAGGCTGGAATGTACAAACGCGAGCGTCAAATCACCTCCAAACAAGCGGGGCGTATTGACGTGAATTTAAATGGCGCTCAACATGATTATGTGGTCAATCTATGTGCCAATAATTATTTGGGGCTGGCCGACAATCAGCAACTTGTTGACGTTGCAAAAACTGAACTTGATGAGCAAGGTTTGGGTATGGCCAGTGTGCGTTTTATATGCGGCACGAAAGACAGCCATCGGGAGCTGGAGCAAAAATTAGCTAAGTTTTTGGGCAAACAAGACAGCATATTATTTGCTGCATGTTTTGATGCCAATGGTGGTTTATTTGAACCTTTGCTGACCCAGCAAGATGCCATCATTTCTGACTCATTGAATCATGCCTCGATTATTGACGGCATTCGGCTTTGCAAGGCACAAAGATACAGATATCAGAATTCCGATATGACGGAACTTGAACAAAAACTTATTGAGGCCAAGGAAAATGGCGCGCGCTACATTATGATTGCCACAGATGGCGTGTTTTCTATGGATGGTTATCTTGCCAAATTGCCTGAAATTACTGCATTGGCTAAAAAATATAATGCCTTGGTTATGGTTGATGATTGCCACGCGACAGGCTTTATGGGCCCGCAAGGCAGAGGCACACCGGCACATTTTAATGTGAGTGATGATGTGGATTTGCTGACCGGTACATTGGGCAAGGCGCTTGGCGGTTCTATCGGTGGTTATATTGCCGGCCCGCAACCGATTATTGATTTGTTGCGCCAACGCGCGCGACCGTATTTATTTTCAAATTCTCTGCCGCCGATGATTGTGGCTGCGGGCATTGAGGCGATTAAATTGGTTGAAGTAGGTGATGATTTGCGCACTCAATTGTTTGAAAATACACGATTTTGGCGCGAAGGGCTTGTTAAGTTGGGTTTTGATCTTTTAGCAGGCAGCCACCCTATCGTTCCGGTTATGTTGGGCGAGGCGAAATTGGCGCAAGATATGGCGGCGCAATTGTTTGATGAGGGTGTATTTGTGGCGGGTTTCTTTTTCCCCGTCGTGCCCAAAGGCAAGGCACGCATAAGAACCCAGATGAATGCAAGCTTAACCCGTAAAGATCTTGAATTCGCCCTTGCCGCTTTTGAAAAAGTTGGCAAATCATTAGGAATCATAAAATGAGCCAAACCTTAGAAAATAAATCGAACGGTATGAAGGCATTGGTCAAAGCCAAACCCGAAATTGGTTTATGGATGCAACATGTGCCGATGCCAGAAATTGGTGTCGATGATGTGCTGATTAAAATCAACAAAACTGGCATTTGCGGCACTGACATTCACATTTGGAATTGGGATGAGTGGTCACAAAAAACCGTTCCTATCCCTTTGGTAACCGGGCATGAGTTTGCAGGCGAGATTGTTGAGTTGGGCAGCCAAGTGAAAGACCTTTATATTGGCCAGCGTGTCTCGGGCGAGGGGCATTTGATCGGCCATAAAAGCCGTGCAAGCCGGGCGGGAAAATTTCATCTCGATCCTGAAACCAGAGGCATCGGGGTCAATGAGCAGGGTGCATTTGCGCAATTTTTAAAACTTCCAGCTTTTAATGTCATTCCTTTGCCGGATAACATTAGCGATGACATTGGTGCGATTTTAGACCCGTTGGGCAATGCGGTGCATACGGCTCTTTCGTTTGATTTGGTTGGTGAAGATGTATTGATAACCGGCGCCGGCCCCATTGGCATTATGGCGGCTGCCGTGGCCAAACATATAGGTGCGCGCCATGTGGTGCTAACCGACATCAACCAAGAGCGTTTGGATTTGGCGGCCAAAGTTGCTGACATAACCATTGTCAATGTCGCCAATCAAGATTTGAAACAGACCGCTGCGGACTTAAACATTGTAGAAGGCTTTGATGTTGGGCTAGAAATGAGCGGGTCGCAAATTGCACTGGACCAAATGATTGACAATATGGTTATGGGTGGGCGCATTGCTATGCTGGGAATACCGCCGGGTAAATCTGCGGTGGATTGGTCGAAAATTGTGCTTAAATCTCTGACCATTAAGGGCGTATATGGCCGAGAGATATTTGAAACTTGGTATAAAATGCTGGCTATGCTGCAAAATGGGTTGGATGTGAGTGCGGTCATCACCCATCATTTTAAGGTCGATGATTTTAAGGACGGGTTTGCCACGATGAAATCTGGGCTGAGCGGTAAAATTATCCTTGATTGGTCTTCTTAAATGAATGCCAATCGTCTGCAATATTTTTTAACTCGATAAAAAATTCTTGCTGAAGGTCAAATAGCTTTTGCCCTTCGGCCGTCACCGCACCAAAATTTATATTGCGCATCGGGTCGATCGGGCGGCTGGCTAAATTGGGATATTGGTTTGACATCATATAAACTGATGGCATGAGGGCAATGCCAAAATTTTGCTGGCATAAAGACAGCGCAACGATTGAAGGCGAGGTTTCGAATTGTGGAATAATGTCTATATTCTGTGATTTAAAAAACTCATCTTGCCGCGTGCGGCCAATTTGTCCTTGATATAAAGCGATGATCGGGAATTGTGCCAAATCGACCGCGGTGACAACTTTTTGTGCGGCGAGCGGGTGGGTTTTGTGAAACACCGCATCAAATACAAAATTACATATGGGGTGCTCGATCAGTTGCGAAGATACCGGTGTATGTAAGAACTTGATCACATCATCATTGTAAATTTCGGCATCTTTTACTGCTTCGCCCATGGTGATGCCGGCAACGGTTAAAGCCGACAGATCCAATTTATCACCCAGCCGGTTCATCAGGCTGCGCAACCCACCTGCATAATAGCTTCCATCAAATACTTGTCGCCGCTGGGCCTAATGTTGGCAATCACTGGTGTTGTACGCCCCAAAGTATCCAAATCCTCCAAGTTAAAACCCACCCTCGCACGGCGCGCCATGGTAACCGTTGCGGCATTCTTGACCGCGGCGAGTGTGATAATGTCTGAAGGAGTAACATCCTGCCAAACCATATCGACAATGCGCCGCCCGCAGGCGGTTGACATGCGTATATGATTGACATTGGCCGCAGGGATAGAACTTGCGCCCGGCAGTGTCAACGCGATGATGTAATATGTTGCGTGAATTTAATGTGGCGATTCTATGAGTGAGTCTATCTGATGAATAAAAACCCTTTTGTGATTGGCGCTGATAATTTCGGCGATAACCCCTCTAAAATCAATGCTCACACTCCGGCATCAACCCGAGTTTACGACGAGATACGCGAAAGAATAATCTCCAACAGCATGCCGCCTGATATAACC
>NVUS02000145.1 GCA_002402005.2 OCS116 cluster bacterium
AAATTTCTTCGCAAGATCTTCGATATTCTCAGGCGGCCAATTTGGCACATCCATACCAAGATGGAGACCCATCTGAGCAAGAACTTCTTTAATCTCATTTAATGATTTACGACCAAAGTTTGGTGTACGCAGCATTTCTGCTTCTGTTTTTAAGATAAGATCGCCAATATAGACAATATTATCATTTTTCAGGCAGTTTGCAGAACGTACGCTTAGCTCTAATTCGTCAACCTTCTTAAGCAATGCAGGGTTAAAGGCAAGATCTGGGCTTGGCTCTTCAACTTCCTTCACTTCAGGCTCTTCAAAATTCACAAACACTTGTAGTTGATCTTGAATGATGCGGGCTGAGAATGCGACAGCATCTTCAGGGTTAATCACACCATTGGTTTCAACTTCAAGAGTAAGTTTATCATAATCAAGCACTTGGCCTTCGCGGGTATCTTCAACTTTATAAGACACTTTACGCACTGGGCTGAACAGACTATCGACAGGAATAAAACCAACCGGGCTATCTTCAGCACGGTTTTCAACCGCCGTCACATAACCTTTACCAGTTTCAACTGTGAATTCCATACGAAGGTGACCACCCTCATCTAGATTACAGATAAAATGCTCTGGGTTTAAAATTTCAATGTCAGAACCAGCTTCAATATCGCCAGCCGTGACCACACAAGGGCCCTGCTTATCGATAATCATGCGCTTCACGCTGTCACTATGTTGAGCAACTGCAATTTCTTTAATGTTAAGCACAACATTGGCTACATCTTCGCGAACACCCGCAATCGATGAAAATTCATGCAAAACACTATCAATTTGTACGCCCGTTACAGCCGCACCTTGAAGAGATGATAGAAGAACACGGCGCAACGCATTGCCCAATGTCAGTCCATAACCGCGTTCAAGAGGTTCCACAATGATCGTTGCTTTTTTGCGCGGATCATGGCCTGGAACCACTTCTATTTTTGTAGGCTTGATTAGCTCTTGCCAGTTTTTTTGTATCACAATAAAACCTTCCGGAAAATAGATGACACCACTTTACGTGGTGTAGCGATTAAATACGACGACGTTTTGGTGGACGACAGCCATTATGAGGAATTGGTGTTACATCACGGATAGACGTAATTTGAAAACCAATTGATTGAAGCGCGCGCAATGCACTCTCACGACCCGAACCAGGGCCTTTAACTTCAACTTCAAGAGTTTTCATACCATGTTCTTGTGCTTTACGACCAGCATCTTCAGCAGCAACCTGTGCAGCATAAGGTGTCGATTTACGAGAGCCTTTAAAACCCATCATACCAGCGGATGACCATGCAACTGTGTTGCCTTGTACATCACTAATTGTAATCATAGTATTGTTAAATGTAGAATTCACATGCACAACACCAGAAGCAATATTTTTACGCTCACGACGGCGTACTTTAACTTTTTCTTTAGCCATTAAACTAAACCTCTAATTATTTTTTCTTACCAGCGATCGCAACGGCAGGGCCTTTGCGTGTGCGTGCATTATTTTTAGTGTTTTGACCACGAACTGGCAAACCACGACGATGACGAAGACCACGGTAACAACCAAGATCCATCAGACGTTTGATATTCATCGAAACTTCACGACGCAAATCACCTTCTACAAGATGGTCAGCATCAATGGTTTCGCGAATTTTAATTACCTGTTGGTCAGACAATTCGTTAACACGCATTGTAGATTCAATACCTACTTTTGCGCAAATTTGTTTGGCACCAAATGTACCAATACCATGAATATATGTAAGAGCAATCTCGACACGTTTACCTGTCGGAATGTTTACACCTGAAATACGAGCCACGTGTTATTCTCCTTGTAATTTAACCACCCGTCTATCACGTAATAAAATCGGGGCAGCCAAATGCCGCTGTTTTTACGGCAATTTCAACTTAATAAAGCCCTTCATCGATAGAAATCGACAAAAAGCCCTGCTTACATTAGTGGATGCGTTGTAGAGGATTCTATACCCCCTCGTCAACAGGCAAACACCAAATTCTTATACTTCAGCCAATATCTTGGCTATTTGTGCCGAAACAGCATCAATTTGTGCCATACCATCCACAGTTTTCAACACACCTTGATCACCATAATACTTAATCAATGGGGCTGTTTGTTCATGATAGATTTCCAAACGCTTTTTCAACGCCTTGACATTATCATCGGCACGCGGACCACCTACAGTTTCTTTGGCACGTTGCTCAATGCGTGCAAACAAATCTTTTTCGACAACTTCTAACGAAATCACCACGTCCAATTTCATGCCTTTTTCATCGAGCATTTTGTCGAGAGCTTCGGCTTGTGCACCATTTCTAGGAAAACCGTCTAAAATAAAACCTTTGGCACAATCTGGCGCATCAATGCGTTCAGAAATAATACCAACCACAATATCATCAGATACCAAATCGCCGCGATCCATGATGCCTTTAACTTTTTGGCCCATTTCACTACCTGCAGCAATCGCCGCTCTTAACATATCGCCGGTGGACAATTGGGCATAGCCAAAATCCGCGACAAGTTTTTGAGCCTGAGTACCTTTACCAGCGCCAGGTGGTCCTAATAATATCAGTTTCATCTTTTACGTTTCCCTCTTAGCTTCGACTTCTTAACGAGTCCTTCATATTGGTGAGCCAATAGACGCGATTGTATTTGTTGTACAGTGTCCATGGTTACACTCACCACAATTAGCAATGATGTGCCGCCAAAATAGAATGGCAAAGCAAATTGAGATTGTAAAATTTCTGGTAAGATACAGACCGCCACCAAGAATGCCGCGCCCAAAACCGTAATGCGGGTCAGCACAAAATCAATATATTCAGCAGTACGGGCACCAGGGCGAATGCCAGGTATAAAGCCGCCCTGCTTCTTCAGATTGTCAGCCGTGTCAGTCGGGTCCATCGCCACTGATGTTTGGTAGAAAGCAAAAAATACGATCAATACAATAAATACCAATAGATAAAGCGGTTGTCCGCGGCCCAACAGGGCCGAAACTGTGGCAATGATTTCATTGTCAGATGTGCCGGCAAAGTTAGAAATAGTCACGGGGATCATCAACAAAGCAGTGGCAAAAATCGGTGGTATCACACCAGCCGTGTTTAGTTTCAATGGTAAATGCGAGCTTTCGCCACCATACATTTGATTGTTCATTTGGCGCTTTGGATATTGCACCAGAAGCTTACGCTGCGCCCGCTCGACAAATACGATGAAAGCGATAACCAATACAGACAGAATAAGAATACCAATGATCAAGAATGTAGAAATTGTGCCTTGTTGGCCCAATTGTAGCATTTGCACCAAACCAACCGGAATGTTAGCCACAATGCCGGAGAAGATGATCAATGACACGCCATTACCAATGCCGCGTGCAGTGATTTGCTCACCCAACCACATCAAGAATAACACACCACCAACAATGGTGATAACAGTTGAAACTTCAAACATAAGCCCTGGGTTGATCACCAAACCGGGGCTGGCTTCCAAACTCGCGGCAAGGGTATAACCTTGAATGGCAGCTAAGAATACCGCACCATAACGGGTATATTGAGTGATTTTCTTTTGCCCAGATGCACCTTCTTTTTTAAGCGCAGCCAATGCTGGCACCATGCTGGTCATCAATTGAATGATGATAGAGGCGGTGATATAGGGTATCACGTTCAAGGCGAAAATAGCCATACGGCCAACCGCGCCACCAGCAAACATATCAAGCACGCCCAACAGGCCCGATTGATTGTTTGAAAATGCACCGGCCAACGCCGCCGCATCAATACCTGGAATGGGAATGAATGTACCCATACGATACACAAGAAGCGCACCTAGTGTAAACCAGATACGCTTTTTAAGATCTTCGGCTTTACCAAAAGCTGAAAAATTCAAATTAGCGGCGAGCTGTTCTGCTGCTGATGCCATTCGATATGCTCCTAAACAAATTTACAATATTTTTGAAATCGACTTTAAATCAATAAAATATATTTCAAAACCATCATAAACGTAAAAAAAACTATAGCGGCTTTTTGCAAAACCGCAATAGCGAAACAATTTAACCATAATTTATATAGGGGTTAAAATGTAAAATTAAAGGCAGGTCACCCTGCCTTTAACATATTCCGATTACTTTTCTACTTTAACGCGTGGTCCGCGTTTTGCAGGCTTAGTAATTTTAACACTACCACCAGCTTTTTCGATCAGAGCGGTTGCACCAGCACTCGCGCCATAAACTTCGAAATTAAGCTTAGCTTTTAATTCGCCATTGCCCAAAATACGTACACCGTCTAACTCGCGACGGATAACACCAGCTTCTACAAGAGTTGCTGCTGTCACTGTAGTTTTGGCATCCAATTTTTTAGCATCAATAGCTTCTTGGATACGGCCAACATTCACGCCGGTTGTTTTCTTGGCAAAAATATTGTTAAAACCACGTTTAGGTAGACGCATATGAATCGGCATTTGACCGCCTTCAAAGCCTTTAATAGCCACACCAGAGCGAGACTTTTGACCTTTAACACCACGACCACATGTTTTGCCCTTACCAGAGCCAATGCCACGACCTACACGTTTGCTAGTATAACGGGCACCTTCTTTATCTGCAATTTCATTAAGACGCATAATAATTATCCTTTATCTAGTAAAGAAAGCGATTAAGCTTCCTCTACAATGCGCACCATATGAGAAACTTTACGGATCATACCACGAATAGATGGTGTATCTTCCAAAGTTCTAACCCGATGCATCTTATTAAGACCAAGACCCACTAATGTAGCACGTTGGCTAGCTTCACGACGAATGGGGCTACCGATTTGCTCAATGGTAATTGTTTTTTTAGCCATTGTTTTTATCCTTCAATTTGGAGCAAGCTTAAGCTTATGCACCCGCTTCGATTGAATCACCAGCACCATCACGACGACGGGCTACGATGTCTGAAACCTTCTTGCCACGACGAGCTGCCACTTTACGTGGGCTGTTCTCTTTTAACAGAGCGTCGAATGTAGCGCGAACCATGTTATATGGGTTTGAGCTACCAATAGATTTCGCCACAACATCCTGAATACCTACAGTTTCAAAAACTGCACGCATAGGACCACCAGCAATAATACCAGTACCTGGAGGCGCTGCACGAAGCATAACCTTGCCAGCACCATGACGACCTTCTACATCATGATGTAGAGTGCGGCCTTCACGTAGTGGAATGCGAACCATTTGGCGTTTGGCTTCTTCTGTTGCTTTGCGGATCGCTTCAGGCACTTCTTTTGCTTTACCTTTACCAAAACCCACACGGCCTTTTTGATCGCCAAGCACAACAAGTGCAGCAAAACCAAAACGACGGCCACCTTTAACAACTTTTGCAACGCGATTAATATGAACTAGACGATCAACAAATTCGCTGTCGCGTTCATCATTTCTATTATCATTACGTGCCATTATTTTATCCTTTAAAACTTAAGACCGGCTTCACGCGCTGCTTCCGCAAGCGCCTTAACACGTCCATGATACAAATAACTGCCACGATCAAACACTACATCTGTAAGACCAGCTGCAGTGGCGCGTTCAGCAACCAATTTACCCACTGCTGTTGCAGCCGCAACATCAGCACCCGTTTTCAGTGCGCCTTTAACATCTTTTTCAATAGATGAAGCTGCTGCCACTGTTTTGCCCAAACCATCATCGATAATTTGTGCATATATATGTTTTGAAGACCGAAAAACTGAAAGACGCGGACGACCATTAGCCACTTTTTTGAGACTATTGCGAACACGCTGTTTACGGCGCTCAGTTGTTTTCCTGTTGGAAACTGCCATTTTATAAGACTCCTATTTCTTCTTGCCTTCTTTGCGGAATACATATTCGCCTTGATAACGAATGCCTTTGCCTTTAAACGGCTCAGGTTTACGATATTTACGAATGTTTGCAGCAACTTGACCTACCAATTGCTTATCGATACCCGATACAACAATTTCAGTTGGTTTTGTTACTTTTAATTCCACACCTTCAGGCGCTTCATAATTTACCTCATGAGAGAGGCCTAAATTCAGGCTAAGAATCTTACCTTTTAGCGCTGCACGATAACCAACACCCCGGATTTCCAGAGTTTTAGAGTATCCTTCCGAAACACCAGTTACAATATTTGCAACCAATGTACGGCTCATACCCCACATGCTACGTGCGCGTTTGGAATCATCGCTCGGAGTGATTAGCAAACCAGCTTCAGTTTTAGAAACTGAAACTTCGCTAACCAACACGACTGAAAGACTGCCCTTAGGACCTTTTACCGTAATCTCCTGACCATCGATGTTAAATTCAACACCTGCAGGCAACGGTACTGCTTTTTTACCAATACGTGACATATTATTTTCCTTAATTAATGAGAAAACTCATCAACCATTCGTTAGAATAGTTGACAAAGAACTTCACCACCAACATTTTCTTCTCTGGCTTTCCAGTCTGCCATCACACCCTTAGGTGTAGATAGAATAGAAATACCAAGACCATTATATACAGGTGTAATGTCTTTCACGGATGAATAAACACGACGACCTGGCTTTGAAACACGCTTAACTTCCTGAATAACAGGAGCGCCTTCAAAATACTTTAGCTCGATTTCATATTCAGATTTGCCACCGTCAAATTCAACAGCTGCATAACCACGAATGAAACCTTCATCTGCCAAAACGTCTAATACACGGCCACGTAGGTTAGAAGCCGGTGTAGACACCATGCTTTTACCACGCATTTGCGCATTACGAATACGAGTTAGCATATCACCGAGAGGATCTGTCATAACCATAATTTTTATCTCCTACCAGCTCGATTTTACAAGGCCAGGTATTTTACCTTGAGAACCAAGTTCTCTAAGCGCAATACGTGACATTTTAAGTTTACGGTAGTAACCGCGTGGACGACCTGTAACTTCACAACGATTTTTAAGGCGAGTTTTAGAACCATTGCGAGGTAATTTCGCAAGATCCATACGGGCTTTAAAACGTTCTTCAGGTTTTAGGTTCGTATCTTTTGAGATGACAATAAGTGCAGCGCGTTTGTCAGCATATTTTTTGACAGTGCGTTGGCGCTTATACTCTCTTTGCATCATACTTACTTTAGCCATATAACTATTCCTTATCCTTTGGGAAAGGGAAGTTAAACCCTTTAAGCAATGAACGAGCTTCGTCATCAGTTTTGGCAGTTGTACAAACAATAATGTCCATACCCCACATAACGTCAATTTTATCATAATCGATTTCAGGGAAAACGATATGTTCTTTAACGCCCATAGCAAAGTTACCATTGCCATCAAAACTTTTAGGATTTAGCCCACGGAAGTCACGAGTACGAGGTAGAGCAATGGTGATTAGACGATCTAAAAACTCAAATGCTGCATTGCCACGTAATGTAACTTTACAACCTAGCGGCATTTCTTCACGCACTTTAAAAGTGGCGATAGATTTACGTGCTTTGGTAATCACTGGCTTTTGGCCGGCAATTGCTGTTAACGCGTCAACAGCTGATTTAATTTTTTTAGTGTCGGCAACAGTTTCGCCCACACCCATGTTGATCACAACTTTATCAAGTTGTGGGATAAGCATGTCATTAGAATAATTAAATTCTTTTTTCAGCTCGGCGCGTACAACATCCACATAATGCTTTTTCAAGCGTGCTACGTTATTAGACATCAATCACATCTCCTGAACGTTTAGCAAAGCGAACTTTTTTACCGTCGACAACTTTATAACCAACACGAGTTGGTTTGCCGTCTTTCGGATCTTCAAGCGCAATGTTTGAAATATTGATCGTTGCTTCTTTAGTGAAGATACCACCCTCAGCAGTTTGCGTCGGTTTTGTGTGGCGCTTCACTATGTTCACACCTGAAACAATGGCGCGGTTTTCTTTAGGCATAACCTTAAGAACTTGGCCTTTTTTACCAGCATCACGGCCGGTAAGAACAACCACATTGTCGCCTTTTTTGATTTTCAACTTAACAGCCATATTACAGAACCTCCGGCGCTAGTGACACAATTTTCATGTGTTTCTTGGCACGTAGTTCACGTACAACTGGGCCAAAAATACGCGTTCCGATAGGTTCGCCGTTTGCGTTCACAAGGACCGCAGCGTTCGTATCAAAACGGATCATAGAACCATCTTTACGTTGGATGTCTTTTCTCGTACGCACGATAACCGCACGACGAACGTCACCCTTTTTCACTTTACCGTTAGGTGTAGCTTCTTTTACACTAACCACTATAACATCGCCTACGGACGCAGTTTTGCGTTTCGAACCACCAAGTACTTTAATGCACTGAACGCGCTTCGCACCCGAGTTATCGGCAACATCTAGATTTGTTTGCATTTGAATCATGACATATGTCCTTCAAATAGCCCCCACCCAAGTCAATGAATAGAGGCGATGCTCAACAAATAAGAATCAGTTATTTAATAACTGCCCATTTTTTGTTTTTCGATACCGGCTTGGTTTCTTCGATACGTATAATATCTCCGACCTTAACCGAGTTATTTTCATCATGCGCATGATACTTTTTAGTACTACGCACGGTCTTCTTAAGCAATGAATCGGTAAAACGACGTTCTACTTTAACCACTACCGTTTTATCATTAGCGTCTGAAGTTACGACGCCTTGTAGGATACGTTTTGGCATATCAAATCCTCTTTACGCTTTCGCTTCAGCGCGCAATTGCGTCTGAACCGTTTGAACTCTTGCAATATCACGGCGCACTTCACGTACTCGTGATGGTTTTTCCAGCTGGCCAGTGGCCTTTTGAAAACGTAAGTTAAATTGCTCTTTCTTAAGACCGAGCAACTCATCTTGAAGTTCATCCAAGCTTTTATCTTTTAATTCATTGGCCTTCATGGGCCTATCCTCTCAAAAATAATGCCTGGCTGCGTAACGATTGGTGCTATATAGACCAGATTCGCAATGCAGCCAAACAAAATATTAAAGTTATACGTCTAAACGTTGCACAAACTTCACCTTGATAGGCAGTTTTTGTGCGCCCAAACGTAAGGCTTCTTTTGCAGTTTCTAAATCAACACCGTCAATTTCGAACATAATACGGCCAGGTTTTACCCGAGCTGCCCAAAATTCAACAGAGCCTTTACCTTTACCCATACGAACTTCAAGTGGCTTTTTAGACACAGGAACATCTGGGAAAACACGAATCCACACACGGCCAACACGCTTCATGTGACGGGTAATTGCCCGACGACATGCTTCGATTTGACGTGCAGTAATACGATCTGGTTCTAAGGCTTTTAGGCCATAAGTTCCAAAATTCATATCCGAACCACCTTTGGCTTTACCCTTGATGCGGCCTTTATGGGCTTTCCGGAATTTTGTACGTTTTGGTTGTAACATAACTTATTCTCCAATCAAAAGTTAGCGATTATTACGCGGACGGTCACCACGACCACCACGTTGGCGATCACCACCACGACCACCAGCAGCAAGCGCTAAACGCTCTTGAGCCATTGGATCATGTTCCATAATCTCGCCTTTAAAGATCCACACTTTAATGCCGATAACACCATATGCTGTATGCGCTTTGGCAACACCATAGTCAATGTTTGAGCGTAGAGTGTGCAAAGGCACGCGGCCTTCACGATACCATTCAGTACGCGCAATCTCAGCACCGCCAAGACGGCCAGCACAGTTAATACGAATGCCTAGTGCACCTTGGCGCATAGCACCTTGTACAGCACGTTTCATCGCACGACGGAACGCAACACGGCGTTCTAGTTGTTGAGCTACTGCTTCAGCAACCAAACGGGCATCAACTTCAGGTTTGCGAACTTCAACAATGTTGATGGTCACTTCACCGTCGGTCATTTTGCCAACCATGCGTTTAATGCGTTCAATGTCTGAACCTTTTTTACCAATAACCACACCAGGGCGGGCTGTATGGATAGATACACGACATGTCTTATGTGGGCGTTCAATAATGATCTTAGAAATACCAGCAGCTTGAAGTTTTTTCTCAAGCATATTACGAATTTTCAGATCTTCATGCAACAATTTGCCATATTCACCAGCATCTGCATACCAGCGGCTATCCCAAGTACGGTTGATGCCAAGACGGAAACCAATAGGGTTAACTTTTTGTCCCATTATGCTTGCTCCTCAGCTTCTTTAACGATGATTGTTAGCTGACTGAAAGGCTTCAGAATTTTACCAACACGTCCACGAGCTCTAGGCTGCCAACGTTTCATCACTAAGTTTTTACCAACATATGCTTCATGAACAATCAAAGCGTCTACATCGAGACCATGATTGTTTTCAGCGTTTGCAATTGCAGATTCCAAAGTTTTAAGCACTGTACCTGAAATACGTTTGTGCGAAAATTGCAGGTCTGCTAATGCTTTTTCAACTTTTTTGCCACGAATGAGCTGTGCGAGTAGATTTAGCTTTTGAGGGCTAGTTCTAATCATGCGGGTGACCGCTTGAGCTTCATTATCAGCAAGAGAGCGTTCTCTTTTTGCTTTACCCATGACTATTTCCTTCTCGCTTTTTTATCAGCCAGATGGCCATAATATGTACGAGTTGGTGAAAATTCACCAAACTTATGTCCGATCATATCTTCATTAACATTCACTGGTATATGTTTTTTACCATTGTGAACGCCGAAGGTAAGACCCACGAATTGAGGTAGAATCGTAGAACGTCTACTCCAAATTTTAATAACTTCATTACGTCCTGATTCACGCACTTTTTCTGCTTTTTTAAGCAAATAAGCGTCAATATAAGGACCTTTCCATAATGAACGTGCCATTTATAATTCCTAACGTTTATTTTTGCGCAAATGACGGCTACGAACGATATATTTATCGGTAGCTTTATTTGAACGTGTGCGTTTACCTTTAGTCGGCTTACCCCATGGTGTCACAGGATGAC
Source organism: OCS116 cluster bacterium (assembly GCA_002402005.2). Lineage (GTDB taxonomy): Bacteria > Pseudomonadota > Alphaproteobacteria > Rhizobiales > OSC116 > OCS116. The sequence continues at coordinate 10,915 of NVUS02000145.1, forward strand.
GACCACCAGATGTACGACCTTCACCACCACCATGTGGATGATCCACAGGGTTCATAGCGACACCACGTACAGAAGGGCGTTTGCCTTTCCAGCGTGTACGGCCAGCTTTACCAAAGTTTTGGTTCGAATTGTCAGGGTTAGAAACAGCACCAATTGTCGCCATGCATTCAGACCGAACAATACGTTGTTCACCTGAATTCAAGCGCAAAATAGCGTAACTACTATCACGACCCACCAATTGTACGTAAGCACCAGCAGCACGAGCGATTTGACCGCCCTTACCCGCTTTAAGCTCAACATTATGTACAATCGTACCAATAGGCATGCTGCCTAGTGGCATGGCGTTACCAGGTTTAACGTCAACCTTGTTGCCAGCTACAACAACATCGCCAGCGGCTAAACGTTGTGGTGCGATAATGTATGATAATTCACCATCTTCATAACGAATAAGCGCAATAAATGCTGTACGGTTAGGATCGTATTCAATACGTTCCACCGTGGCAGCCATATCCCATTTACGACGTTTAAAGTCGATCATACGATATGTACGCTTATGCCCGCCACCAATGCGACGTGCTGTTATACGACCGGTATTATTCCGGCCGCCTTTTTTTGTTAAACCCTCTGTGAGGCTTTTAACAGGTTTTCCTTTCCAGAGGTCAGAACGGTCGATCAAAATCAGACCGCGTTGACCAGGACTGGTAGGTTTATAACTCTTGAGTGCCATAGTTTATTCTTTCGGCTTAGAGACTGGCCTTAAAGACCAGTCGTCACATCAATCATTTGGCCTTCTTCAAGGGTAACGATTGCTCTCTTGATGTCGTTACGTTTGCCCATGATACCTTTAAAGCGTTTGGTCTTACCCTTGCGGATAAGCGTGTTTACGGCTTTAACTTTAACATTAAACAAAGCTTCGACAGCTAGTTTGATTTCTGGTTTAGATGCAGTTTTCGCCACATCAAATACCACTTGGTTATGTTCTGACGCACCTGAAGTTTTTTCAGTGATTGCAGGTCCAACGATAACATCATATAGATCAGCTTTATCCATTGAAACGTACCTCCAAGGCTTCTACTGCGGCTTTAGTAAGAACCAATTTCTTACGACGCAATATGTCATATACATTGATACCTTGAATTGGCAGCACATCAATATTTGGAATATTGCGAGCGGCTAAACCAAAGTTTGCATCAACTTCTACACCAGCAATAACCAAAGCGTTCACGAGGCCCAATTTTTCAAATTGTGCTTTCATATCTTTAGTTTTTGCAGATTTACTAGTGACATTTTCAAGAATGATAATCTCGCCAGCTTGTGCTTTGGTTGACAAAGCGTGCTTTAGTGCTAAAGCACGAATTTTCTTCGGCAAAGAATGGGCATGTGAACGAGGCACAGGACCAAATGCTTTACCACCACCACGGAAAAGTGGAGCTTTCCTGTTACCATGACGCGCGCCACCAGAACCTTTTTGGCGTACAAATTTCTTTGTAGAACCGGTTACTTCTGAGCGACCCAATGTCTTATGAGTACCAGCTTGGCGTTTTGCCATCTGATAATTCACCATGCGATGCAAAATATCAGCACGTGGTTCTAGACCGAAAATCTCTTCAGATAATTCGATAGAGCCTTTGCCTTTAGCATCGAGTGTTTGAATGTCTAATTTCATAATTATTCACCCTTCTCTGCAGATGCACCAGCAGCAATAAAGCTACCAGGTGTCGGTAGATCAGCTGGTGTTGGTAGTTTAACAGCGTCGTTTAAGAACACCCAACCACCTTTAGAACCAGGGATAGCACCTTTAACAAGGATAATGTCACGAGCGACATCAGATTTTACAACTGTAAGATTTTGAACAGTTACACGAGTGTTACCCATGTGACCGGCCATTTTCTTACCTTTGAAAACTTTACCAGGATCTTGACATTGGCCAGTAGAACCAAGGCTACGATGTGAGACTGACACACCATGTGATGCACGTAAACCACCAAAATTATGGCGTTTCATAGCGCCTTGAAAACCTTTACCAATTGAAATGCCAGTGGCATCAACCTTTTGACCATCAATAAAATGATCGGCTTTGATTGTCGCACCAACTTCGATTAGGTTTTCAGGAGAAACTCTGAATTCCGCAATCTTTTTCTTAGGTTCAACTTTAGCTTTCGCAAAGTGACCACGTTGGGCTTTTGAAACATTTTTAACTTTTGCAAAACCGCTACCCAGCTGCAATGCTGTGTAACCATTTTCTTCTTCAGTACGCTGGGCAATAACTTGACAAGTATCTAGTTTTAATACTGTCACCGGCACATGTTCTCCATCTTCGGAAAATACACGTGTCATACCTAGCTTCTGAGCGATAACGCCTGAACGCATGAGCTCTGTCCTTACAGTTTGATTTCGACATCAACACCAGCAGCAAGGTCAAGCTTCATCAAAGCGTCGACTGTTTGCGGTGTTGGATCAACAATATCTAATACGCGTTTATGTGTGCGCATTTCGAATTGTTCACGACTTTTCTTATCAATGTGTGGACCACGCAAAACCGTATATTTTTCAATACGAGTAGGAAGCGGAATTGGACCACGCACTTGGGCGCCCGTACGGCGGGCAGTATTCACTATTTCTTTGGTCGAAGCATCTAAGATGCGATGATCAAAAGCTTTTAGACGAATACGAATATTTTGTCCGTGCATGTTCATACCTTTGGTATATTAGAGTGAAAGAGAGGGTGCAGAACACCCTCTCCAAGTGATTGTTATTACTTAGTAATTTTACCTACAACACCGGCACCCACTGTGCGGCCACCTTCGCGGATAGAGAAGCGCAATTGCTCTTCCATAGCGATTGGTGCGATAAGTTCAATATCAATATTAACATTGTCGCCTGGCATTACCATTTCCGTACCTTCTTGTAAAGTCACAACACCTGTTACGTCTGTTGTGCGGAAATAGAACTGTGGACGATATTTTGTAAAGAATGGAGTATGACGTCCACCTTCTTCTTTTGTAAGGATGTAAGCTTCAGCCACAAAGTTAGTATGTGGTGTGATTGAACCTGGAGCACAAAGCACTTGGCCACGTACAACATCTTCACGTTTAGTACCACGAAGTAGCACACCAACGTTATCACCAGCTTGACCACGATCAAGCAACTTACGGAACATTTCAACACCAGTACAAGTGGTTGTTGTTGTGTCTTTCATGCCTACGATTTCAATGTTGTCACCAACATTTACAACACCACGTTCAACACGGCCAGTTACCACTGTACCACGACCTGAAATTGAGAACACATCTTCAATAGGCAATAGGAATGGAAGATCAACAGGACGATCAGGAGTTGGAATGTATGAATCAACAGCTTCCATCAATTTAATGATAGATTCTTTGCCAATTTCTGGGTCACGGCCTTCAACAGCAGCAAGCGCGCTGCCCATAACGATAGGAATATCATCACCAGGGAAATCATATTCGCTCAACAATTCACGAATTTCCATTTCAACCAATTCAAGCAATTCTTCATCGTCAACTTGGTCAACTTTATTCATGTAGATCACAAGGTAGGGAACACCACATTGGCGTGCCAATAGGATATGCTCACGTGTTTGTGGCATAGGGCCATCAGCCGCAGACACAACCAGGATGCCACCATCCATTTGCGCAGCGCCGGTGATCATATTTTTAACATAGTCAGCATGGCCTGGGCAATCAACGTGGGCATAATGACGGTTTGTTGTTTCATATTCAACATGAGCTGTTGAAATGGTAATACCGCGTTCACGTTCTTC
>NVUS02000146.1 GCA_002402005.2 OCS116 cluster bacterium
CTGCGCCTCACGGCCCTTGATGCGCAAATCATTGGCATCAGCGGGGAAGGGATGCGCCACACCCAACCCTCCAAACTCATCTTCCATCTCAAACGGTGCCGCCCAAAAATTCTTACTCTCACCCACCAAAGGCGAGCCAAGCGGGTTCACCGCCACCAAAGCCCCAATGGTAATTTGTCGCCCGTCATCAAGCGTAATCACACTAGATGCCGAACCCAATCCGCCTTTGCAAACCGCAGTCAAAGCACCTGTGCCAGCCCCCACCGAGCCAAGCTCAAACTCAACAGCAACAGCTTGCACCGCGTCATAGCCCAGTTCACGATAAGGCGGGTATTGCCCCCAGTCCTTATCGCCACCATTCATCAAATCAAACAATATCGCTGCTGGAATGATCGGCACGCGCAATGGCCCAATTTCAAACCCACGGCCCATTTCCCGCATCGCCGCTTGCGCCCCCGATGCTGCGTCCAAACCAAAGGCGCTGCCGCCCGATAAGATCAAGCCATCAATTTCTTCAACCACGTTTTCAGGGCTTAACAAGTCAGTCTCGCGCGTGCCGGGTGCGCCGCCCATCACATGCACCGCCGCCACGGCCGGCGTTTCACATACAATCGCCGTCACGCCAGATTTCAGCATTTCGTCGGATTTATTACCAACCAAAATGCCCTCAACATCACTAATCAAGTTGCGTTTTCCGGTGCGAATAGGGGTCATAATCTGCCTCATTTAAAATATGATTTTTAACATCATTTAAGCAGATAATGAATCTATGTCTATAAAGATTAGATGATTAATTTTGATCAATCAGCCTTAAGGCCTATTTAAATGACCTATTCATAATTGGTAAAATATTCAGGATTTTCCGCCTGCAAAGTCGAAATGCGTAAAATCGTACCGGTCAAATGCTGGCGGGTGGCTTTTGCCGCTTCATTTGCATCACCACTTTCAATGGCTTGCAAAATCTCTTTATGGCCTAGGATAATCGCTTCCATACGGCCGGCTTTGGGCAGTTCAAGCCGCTGGCAGCGCGCCAAATGGCCCAATTTACCAACCAGCAATTCGTTCAAATTTTCCATACCAACCGCTTCAAACAAACAAGTGTGAAAAGCCCGATCCATCTCATTAAACAAATCAGTCTGGCTGTCATCATTCAAACACGCCTCTTGCATGCGTATAATCATGCTAGCGCGTTTCACTGGGTCAGAATTTTCTGTCTCAGCCAAACGGCTGGCCACTTCAATTTCCAATGCGACCCGCAAAAATTGGGTTTCTTTAAGTTGTTGCACATCAATCATTGAAACCAAGGTTTTGGATTGCGGATGCACTTTAATCAAGCCATCTCGCTCCAACCTTTGCAACGCTTCACGCAATGGCGATTGGCTCACATTGTAAAATGTGGCCAGTTCAGCACGCGAAAGCACAGTATTTGGCACAAGTTCTAAATCGATGATTCTACGGCGCAAATCATTATATACCTGCGTGGTTGGCGAGGTAATCGCATGATTGGATAAGCTTCTCAAGGGCGAGCTGACGCTTTGCAGCGGCGCGGTGTTTTGGTCATGGTTGGTCATTGGCGGTTTTATAACAAATTTATCCAAACAGCACAACTTCAATGTCCTTGCCCTGCGCATAACTTAAAAAGAGTCTAAATCAGATTGATTTAATTGATCCACTAATATATTAGTGTAAATGCTGTTGTTTCACAGAACAACAATTCTTCAAATATTTTGTTTTCTGCGAAACCAACCAAACAACATAAAAGAGGGAAGATTATGTTAATGAAAAAATTAAGCCGTATCTCCACGGCCATCACCGCGGCTGCCATTTTGGGCATAAGCGCAACATCGGCCATTGCTGCCGATAGAACTTTAAAATTTCAAACCAGCGCCAACGCAAGCCATTTCACATTAGCCTTTATGAAAGAAAAATGGCTGCCTATATTCGAACAAATGACCGGCGGCACATTGGCACTCGATTTTCTACCGCTCGAATCTGTCGTGCCGCGTCGCGAAACGCCAGAAGCTGTAGCTGTCGGCATTCTAGATGGCGACTTCACCGCCGTGAGTTATTTCGCTGGCATCGACCCTGCATACGCGCTTATGGGCGATCTAATCGCCGGCTATGACAGCGCCGATCAAATCCAAACCTTCTGCTCACGCGGTGGTGGTAAGGAAATGCTACAAAAAATCCATGCCAAACATTATCCCGGCGTAAAAGTCATCGGTTGTGGCGCTTATGCCCGCGAAGCCTTTGTTTCCACCGTTGCCATTCGCGGCGTGGCCGATCTAAAAGGTCTTAAAATCCGTTCACCAGAAGGCCTCGCTGCCGATGTATTCCGCCGTGCCGGTGCTGCCCCCGTGTCGCTACCCGCGTCAGAAACTTATGGTGCTTTGGAAAAAGGCGTTATTGATGCCGCTGATAACTCGGCCTATGCCAATAATGATGCCAATGGCATGAATAAGATTGCAAAATTCCCAATCTTCCCCGGCATTCATTCAACCCCAATCTTGCAACTCACCATCAATCAAGGTGTATGGGATAGCTTAACTGATGCCCAACGGATCACCATGTCTGTATGGTTCGAAGCTGCGTTTAACGACATGCGCCGCGCGGTGGATTTGGTCGATCGTAAATTGGTAGCACGTGATAGAGCGCTTGGCGAGCTCACCATCATCGATTGGAGCCAAGAAGAACGCGATAAATTGCGTAACATTGCCAAAGAAGCTTGGGTAGCATTTGCCGAAAGTTCAGACTTAGCGCAAGAAACTTATGACGCCCATATCAGCTTCATGAAAGAAGCCGGCTTACTTTAAAGTTAAAATAAAATCGCATCCCAATATTCAACCATTGGGATGCATATAAATATAAGTCAGTGGGGTATAAATGGCCAATAATACAGATCAAGACACCGAATTTGTCTATGATGAAACACCGGTAAAATACCAAGATTATATAGCGGTTGATCACATCAGCCACATCACCGGCTTGGGCATTTCTTTGCTATATATTGTTGCCGCCTTACTCACCCTTTATGAAGTTTTTGCCCGCTACCTGTTCAACGCCCCTACATATTGGGCGTTCGAAGTGGTCATGGTCATGGTCGCCGCCACATGGATGTTATCCGCTGGTTTCGTCACCCTAAAAAAACGCCATATCGGCATCACAGTTTTTCACATTTTAGCCACACCGCGCACCCGCTGGTGGCTCGATACTTTTGCCTATGTCGTCGGCATTTTAGCCTTATTCCTGCTGCTAACTGATGCCTCCGTCCGTTCCTATGTCAGCATAGGCCGCATAGAACGCACCGGCAGCGCCTTCAATTCCCCCATGCCAATGGTGCTAAAATCATTACTCACCTTAGGCGGTTTTCTATACTTAGCCCAACTCACCACCAACCTACATCGTCACTTTGGCCAGTCAAAAACCCGCCACGCCGTCAAAGCCTTGGCCGTATTCCTGCTCATCTATTTCACCGCCGCCGCTCTCGCGCATATTTTTGGCAGCGATTCCTTCATTGCCAGCATTAGCAATACATTCAGCGACATCGGCGCTGCATTAGACCCCTCAAAAGCCCTTAACATGCGTGCCTATGATTTGGGCACAATCTCACTCATCATGGTCGGCTTGCTTATCCTCTTGATGATGACTGGCATGCCCCTAGGTATCGTCACCCTCGTGGTGTCCATCATCATGGCCATCACATTCTTCGGCCCCCGTGGCCTCTATTTGGTATCATCCAATGCCGCCGGCTTGCTAGAAAAATATTCACTAGTCGCCGTGCCATTTTTCGTCCTCATGGCCTCAATCCTAGAACGCGCAGGCATTGCCGAAGACCTATTCGATGCCATGTCAATTTTCGCGGGCAATCTACGCGGCGGTGTCGGCGTACAAACCGTAGTCGTCGCCGTCATCCTAGCCGCCATGTCAGGCGTTATGGGCGGCGAAATCGTCATGCTCGGTCTCGTTGCTTCGCCCCAATTATTCCGCCTAGGCTATGACCGCAAATTATCCATAGGCCTCATCTGCGCCTCAGGCGCACTCGCCACTCTCATCCCCCCAAGTATCATCATAATAGTCTATGGCCTATCAGCCGAAGTCGGCATTGGCGATCTATTCATGGCCGGCGCCACCCCAGGCATAATGCTAGCCGTCTTCTACGGCCTCTATGTCCTCATACGCGTCAACCTAAATCACTCCATGGCACCCACAGCCGCCGAAGTCGCCGAAATCACCGGCGGCACTAAAAAACTATCCCCCGAACGCAGATTCGCAGTGGTCTTATGCCTCTTACTCATCGCCTCAGTCATGGGCTCCATCTATGGCGGCGTGGCCTCAGTCACCGAAGCCGCCGCCGTCGGCTGCATCGGCTCACTCGTAGTCGCTGCCTTCCGTCATAAATTCAACTGGCAAGTCATCTCAGAAGCTTTGGTCGGCTCTATGTCAACCGTCGGTACAATCATCTGGTTAGTGCTCGGCGCAGTGAGCTTTGTCGGCATTTTCAACCTAGTGGGCGGCGGCGATTTCATGCGCTCCCTATTCCTAAATCTAGGCTTGCCAGCTTTAGGCACAATTCTAGTCATGATGCTTATCTTAGTGGTGCTCGGCACATTCATGGAATGGATCGCCATTGTCTTCATCACCGTTCCCGTTTTCGCCCCGGTAGTGATGACCCTAGCCCCTGAGTTAGGTCTAACCGCCGAGCAAGCCAAAGTTTGGTTCGGCATTTTATTTGTGATGAATATCCAAATCTATTTCCTATCACCACCCTTCGGTCCCGCTTGCTTCTGGCTAAAATCAGTTGCCCCCAAAGATGTCACCCTGCAAGAAATTTTCTTGGCAGTATTGCCGTTCATAGGCCTGCAAATATTGGGCTTGGTCTTGGTCATCATGTTCCCACAAATCGCTTTATGGTTGCCCGAATGGCTTAACGGATAATGAGAGGATATACAAATGAATGATGAAAGAAACAACCGCGCCGATATCGATAAATACGGTATATTATCATGGGTCTATGGCTGCATCATTGCAGCTGTGCTATTAGCCATCATGTTCTTTATGGCCGCCCCCATTTCATAGTCTAGAGTCGGAGATTACCCCGTTGGAAAAAGTAAAACAATATCAAGATTTACGCTCAGCCCGTTGGATGGCGCCCGATGATTTCCGTTCATTCGGTCACAGATCACGCACCATGCAAATGGGCTACGGCCCCGAAGATTGGGAAGGTCGCCCGATCATCGCCATCATCAATACATGGTCAGAAGCCCAACCCTGCCACATGCATTTCAAAGACCGCGTAGAATGGGTCAAACGCGGCATCCTGCAATCAGGCGGCTTTCCAATGGAACTGCCCGCCCTGTCACTATCCGAAAATTTCGTCAAACCCACCACTATGCTCTACCGCAACATGCTGGCTATGGAAGTTGAAGAACTCCTACGTTCCCACCCCATAGATGGCGCAGTCCTCATGGGTGGCTGCGATAAAACCACCCCCGGCCTCACCATGGGCGCTATCTCAATGGGCATCCCCTTCATCTTCTTGCCCGCAGGCCCCATGCTACGCGGCAATTACGCCGGCAAAGTCCTAGGCTCAGGCACCGATGGCTTCAAATATTGGGACGAGCGCCGTGCCGGCAACATTTCCAAACAAGAATGGCAAGGCATAGAAGGCGGCATTGCAAGATCATACGGCCACTGCATGACCATGGGCACAGCTTCAACCATGACCGCCATAGCCGAAGGCTTCGGCTTCTGCTTACCCGGAGCATCCTCAATCCCCGCCGCCGATGCCAACCATCAGCGCATGAGCGCCTCCTGCGGCCGCAGAATCGTCGACATGGTGTGGGAAGACCTAACCCCAGATAAAATCGTCACCGAAGCCTCAACCCGCAACGCAATCACAGTCGCCATGGCCACAGGCTGCTCCACCAACGCCATAGTCCACCTAATCGCCATGGGCCGCCGCGCCGGTATTCCCCTAACCCTAGATGACCTAGACAATTTAGGCCGCACCACCCCCGTCATCGCCAACATCCGCCCCACTGGCAAAGAATATCTAATGGAAGATTTTTTCTACGCAGGCGGTCTGCGTGCCCTAATGAAAGAACTAGGCGATAAACTAGACACCTCTGTCCTAACCGTAACCGGCGAAACCCTAGCCAAAGGCCTAGAAGGCGCGACAAATTACAACAACGACGTCATCCGCCCCCTCAATAATCCAGTCTACCACGAAGGCAGTCTAGCCGTCCTAAAAGGCAACCTAGCACCCGACGGCGCGGTCATAAAACCCGCAGCCTGCGATCCCAAATACCACAAGCATTCAGGCCCAGCCCTCATCGCCAACAACTATGCCGAAATGAAAACCATCATTGATGACGAAGACTACCCAATGACCCCAGACACCGTCCTCATCCTGCGCAACGCAGGCCCCCAAGGCGGCCCAGGC
>NVUS02000147.1 GCA_002402005.2 OCS116 cluster bacterium
ATGAATAGGTATTTATTGCTGGTCGGTGATGGCAAAAGCCTATATGATTTGGCTAGTATTTAATGGAATTGAGAGCAATATGACGAGTGAAATGACCGCGGAGCGCTTGCGCGAACTTTATGGCAATCCATCTGCCGCTGTGGAGGCCAAAGTGATTGATTATCTTGATCACAATTGCCGTGAATTTATTGCCAATTCGCCATTTTTTATTTTGGCAACATCGGATGGCACGCGGCTTGATGCTTCACCAAAAGGTGACCCCAAAGGCTTTGTAAAAGTTGAAGATGATCGGCATTTGATTGTACCGGACAGAGCTGGTAATAACCGCATTGACGGCTTGCTGAATTTGATTAAACACCCGCAGGTTGGCATGGTGTTTCTTATACCGACGGTGAACGAGACATTGCGCATTAATGGTGTGGCAAGTATTATTGATGACCCAAAAATATGTGCGCGGCACGCATTAAAAGGCCGTGTGCCCTTAACTGTGACGCGCATTCAAGTTGAAGAAGTGTTTATCCATTGCGGTGTTGCGCCGCACAAAGGTGGCATTTGGAAGCCGAAGACATGGCCAACAAAGCGCCCGGTAGCCTCGTTAAATGAGATTTTTAAGGCACATTCCGGCATGGAATGAAGCGGTTTAATTTTTATGAATTTTGGCCAAGAGAGTGATCTCTTGGCTTTTTTATTGTCAAAACCTATTGACTTAGGTTTTATCCATCTCTATATATTCTCACATTGAGACTAACTATATCTTCGATGGGAAATGATGATATGAAAAAATATTTTACGGTTGGCGCTGTGGCGTTGGCGAGCTTATTGACCAGCACGGTTGCTTATGCAGACATTAAAATTGGGTCGATTTTTGACCTAACCGGTGGGTTGAATATTTACGGTATCCAGCAAAATAACGCGCTGAAATTGGCGGTAGAAGACTTGAATAGCCATGGCGGTGTTTTGGGTGAGACGGTAACCGTAGCTAGCTATGATGCGCAATCGGAGCTGAGTAAATATATTCAATATGCCAATACATCAGTATTGCGCGATGGCATTAAAGCCATGTTTGCTGGTTTGACCAGCTCGTCTCGTGAGGCAATTAGACCGATATTTCGCCGTGCCAATTTGCCGTATTTCTACTCTTCATTATATGAAGGTGGGGCTTGTGACAAACAGACATTTATCACTGGCTCATCGGCCTCGCAGCAATTGTTACCATTGATCAAATGGGCGATTGAAAAATATGGCCCTAAGATTTATATCATGGCGCCAAATTATAATTTTGGTACGATTTCTGCCCATTGGATACATGAATATGCTGCCGAAAATGGTGGCGAAGTTGTGGGTGAAGATTTCTTGGCATTGACCATGACTGACTATGCACCGACCATTTCGAAAATTCAAAAAGCCAAACCTGATTTTATTGTGGCTTTACCGGTGGGTGCTAACCAAACTGGGTTTTTAGAACAATTTGCTGCTGCTGGGCTTAAAGACAGTATGGGAATTGTTTCATCCAATTATGGGGCGGGTAACCAGCAAGTTGTTGTATCGCCAGCAGCAGGTGAAGGGCTGATTGCCAGCCAAGGTTATTTTATGCCAGTGGAAGGCGCTGCCAATGCTGAATTTGTGAAATTATGGACGGCGAAATATGGCGACAAAACGCCGATTGTGGCTGGGGCGGTGGATGTTTGGAATTCAATTCATCTTTGGGCGCAAGCGGTTGAATTGGCCGGCAGTGCTGACGCGGATAAAGTGATTGCGGCTTTGGAAACTGGCCTTAGTTTTGACGCGCCAAATGGCCATGTGACATTAGAACCTGGTTCGCATCATCTGCGCCAGAATATTTACATTGCCGAGGGTGATGACAATCATGGGTTTAAAATTGTTGAGACATTTACCGATGTTGCGCCAAGTTTTGAAAATAAAATGTGCAAATTGATTGAAGACCCAACCATTGTTGAGCATTTTACCCCAGCATCCAAATAACCTGTCTGGCTAACCGCGCAATTTAATTTTGGACGGTGTGCTGCCAAATTGGCGTTTGAACAAATAAGCAAAGTGGCTGGGATTGGCATAACCAATTGCCAGTGAAATCTCAGTCACGCTTAGCTCGCCATGTTGGAGCATTTTAAGCGCCGCTTTTAGGCGCTCGGCTTGTAGAAAGCCATAAACCGGTATGCCAAATTCGGCTTTGAAACCGGCTTTTAACCTTTGTTTATTCATGCCGATTTGGCTTGAAATTTCGTGAATTGACCATGCATGGGCAAGGTTATTGAGCATCATGTCTTTGGCTTGCTCTAGGAGACGTTTGTCTCTGGAACTGTTGGGTGCTTTGCTGGGGTGGCGCATGATGTTGATGAATTCGGTCAATATTTGCAGGATGTCGGCCTCTAAAACCAAATCATTGGGCTGGCTTGAAAAACTTTCATCATATATTTTTTTAGCCAGCCGATAGAGCGGTTCGGGTGTGTCGAACATACTGACCCAATATTTATCGCCTGAACTGTGATTTAGGCCTTGATAGGCTGCCAATTCATCAAAGGTTGGGAAGCCTTTTAGTTTGGCGGTAAATTCGGGTAAAATCCGCAAAGAAATGCCTTTAAATTCTGATTTTGCAGGGATTTCCGTTTTGCCGAGATAATTATCTTGAGTGAGAATTATGTAGGAGGTTTGCGGTTTATTGGGGATGCGGTCAATTTCTTGATTTTGATCATTGGGGTCGAGTGCAATGGTATCGCCGGCGCCTGTAAACAAAACACATAGCTCAATGCCGGCCGGTGCGCGGGCAAATTCTGCGCTTTGTTGGTTGAAATAATAGTCGAATATGGTGACGTCTAGGCCATTTCTTATGCTAATTCTTTGGCAAGATCCATCTATGTCGGCGATTTTTTGCATATGGTTTTTATCATCAAAGCCAAATGCTGGTAAAAAGCTCTTTTCATCATTTTGAATGAGAGAGCGTTCAAATATTTCTACTTTATTCAATTTATATCCCCCGTCCCAATTTCTATATAGTCATAATGATTATTAATAACAAATATTTCCGATCCCGTCTATAAAAAGCCGATCGCGGTGGTCAAGATTTGCCATTCTGCATTAGTTTTAGCTAATCTTAAATTGTAATGTGGGGAGTGAAAATGCAACAAGAAGAAAGCTATGAGCCTGAATCTGCCGTTGATGTGATGGGCGGATCGGTATTTAAAAACCTTTGGGGTTACATTAGTGACCATCCGCGTCTGATGATATTTTCGATGTTTTTGGGGGTGGTTGGTGGCATATTGCAATTGGCACCGCATTTTATTGTTTATCTGATTGCCACTGACATTATTGCTGACCAGATATCGGCGTCTCACATATATATGTTGGGGTTTATCTGTTTGGTCTTGGTGGTGATTAGTTTTGCATCCTCGGGTGCGTCTTCTTATATATCACACGTCATTGCGGCCAGTGTGCAGAAAAAGCTGCGGCAAAAGATTGCCGAGAAATTAACCCGTGTGCCGTTGGGCTTTTTTGCCAGCCGCGACAGCCATGATTTTAAAACCATGGTGGTTGATGACGTTGAAGCGGTGGAAGATGGCGTGGCGCATTTGATACCTGAAACCACTGCGGCTTTTGCCTCGCCGTTGGTGATTTTAATGCTGATGGTTTATATGGATTGGCGCATGGCCATCATTAGTGTGATTGGCTTGTTTTCGGCATTTTATTTGATGGGCGTTGCGGCGGCCAAATCGACCGAAATAACCAAAGAATTTTACGCCTCTAAAGCCAAAATGGGGCGCTTGATGACCGAGATTGCCAGCATATTGCCGATGGTGAAAATATTTAACCAAGGCGATGCTGCCATCGGCCGCACCACGCAGAGTTTTATGGAGTTTAACCAGCTGATTGCCAAGTGGATTGGCTCTAACGTCAATACAACTGGCTGGTTTATGTTGCTGTCTAGCTCGGCATTGGTATTTGTTTTGCCGTTTGGTTTGCTGTTCATTTATTTGGAGTGGTTGGATTTGGGGACGTTAATTTTCTTCTTATTATTTTCGATCGGCTTGAACAATCTAACCATTAATATTTATTCGTTGACCCATCGCATTGCCCGCCAAGCCAATATTCATACCAAAATGGATGAGTTTTTTAACGCCGCTGAATTGGAAATTTTTGAGCCGGTTGTGCCGAGTGGTAAATATAACATTGAGTTTGATGAGGTGAGTTTTACTTATGAACGCGATGAGGTTTTGTCTTCGATCAGTTTTAAGCTTGAACAGGGCAGTTCACTGGCATTGGTTGGGCCCTCGGGTGCTGGTAAAACCACCATTGCGAGACTGTTGCCACGGTTTTGGGATGTGAATAAGGGTGCGATAAAAATTGGTGGGGTCGACATTAGACATATGTCGTATCAGGACTTATCGGCGCAAATGTCATTTGTTTTTCAGGAGATATTTTTATTCTCGGACAGCATTGCTGACAATATCAAAATTGGTCGTGAGGATGCTACGGAAGAAGAGATGATTGCGGCGGCCAAAGCGGCGCAAATTCATGATTTTATCGTCAGCCTGCCGGATGGCTATGCCACTAAATTAAACGCCAAAGTTAATTTATCGGGTGGGCAGAAACAGCGATTGTGTATTGCTCGAGCCATTTTAAAAGATGCACCGATTTTGGTATTGGATGAAGCCACGGCCTTTGCTGACCCGGAAAATGAGGCGGAATTGCAGAAGGCCATTAATCATTTGATTAAGGGTAAAACTTTGCTCGTTATAGCTCATCGTTTATCGACCATTAAGCAGTTGGACAATATTGCGGTGATTGTTAACGGCAAGTTGGCCGAGTTGGGCAAGCATGATGAATTATTGGCCAGGCACGGGCGTTATAAGGATATGTGGCAAGCGCACATTCGTGCCAAGAGCTTCAAAATTGGCACTCAAAAAATTGTGGGAGACGACAAATGAATTTATTGGGACGTATACGTAAAAACCTGACTGTTGATGAATTTAAAGTGGTGCAAAAATCTATAATTTTTAGAATTTTGGAAGCTTTATTTGTGGCGTCGCAGAGCTTCATTATATTGGCGGCCATTTGGCATATTTA
>NVUS02000148.1 GCA_002402005.2 OCS116 cluster bacterium
GAAGTCCGCTATGGCTTCGAAGGCAAAAACCATTTTACCGCCGAAATCGACACCTCAAACCCCTATTTCCAATTCGATGGCGCAAAATGCATCAGCTGCATGCGCTGCGTACGCGCCTGCGAGCAAGTGCAAGGCAGTTTCGCCATCACCACCGCAGGCCGCGGTTTCGATTCAAAAATCGTCGCCGGCATGAATGAAGGTTTTTTAGCCAGCGAATGCGTCTCCTGCGGTGCTTGCGTTCAAGCCTGCCCCACCGATACATTGGTCGAAAAATCCGTGGTCGAAATGGGCCAACCCGACCGCGAGGTTAAAACCACCTGCGCCTATTGCGGCGTCGGCTGCTCGTTCATCGCCCAAATCAAAAATAACCAAGTGGTGCGGATGATACCCGATAAAGACGGCGGCGCAAATGACGGCCATTCCTGCGTCAAAGGCCGCTTCGCCTTCGGTTACGCCACCCATAAAGACCGCATCACCAAACCAATGATTCGCGAAAACATCACCGATGCATGGCAAGAAGTCAGCTGGGAAACCGCTATAGAATTCGCCGCCACCCGCTTCAAAGACATCCAAAAACAACATGGCCGCAAAGCCATCGGCGGCATCACCTCATCACGCTGCACCAATGAAGAAGTGTTCGTGGTGCAAAAACTAATCCGCGCCGCCTTCGGCAATAATAATGTCGATACCTGCGCCCGCGTTTGCCATTCCCCAACCGGTTACGGCCTCAACCAAGCCTTCGGCACTGCCGCCGGCACGCAAGATTTCGAAAGCGTCGAACATAGCGATGTTATTCTGCTCATCGGTGCCAACCCAACCGATGCCCATCCAGTATTTGGTTCACGGATGAAAAAACAAATCCGCGCCGGTGCTAAATTAATTGTCGCCGATCCACGCGCCATCGATCTGGTGCGCAGCGCACATATCGAGGCCGACCATCATTTGCCATTATTTCCCGGCACAAATGTGGCACTGATCAACGCCCTAAGCCATGTCATCGCCACCGAAAACCTAATCGATAGAGAGTTTGTCGCCAAACGCTGCGACACCGAAAGCTTCAAAGCTTGGGAAGATTTCGTCACCCTGCCCGAAAATTCACCCGAAGCCCAAGCAACCATCATCGGCGTCAAAGCCCAAGACATAAGAGCCGCAGCCCGCACCTATGCCAATGGCGACACAGCCGGCATATATTACGGCCTCGGCGTCACCGAACATAGCCAAGGCTCGACCATGGTCATGGGCATTGCCAACCTCGCCATGGCGACAGGCAATCTAGGCAAACGCGGCGGCGGCATCAACCCATTGCGCGGCCAAAATAACGTACAAGGCTCGTGCGATATGGGCAGTTTTCCACACGAATTACCCGGCTACCGCAGCGTCGCTGATGATGAAGTCCGCGGCCAATTCGAAGCCCATTGGAACGTAAAACTAGACAATGAACCCGGCTACCGCATCCCCAACATGTTCAAACAAGCCATAGATGGCAATTATCGCGGCATGTATGTACAAGGCGAAGACATCGCCCAGTCAGACCCCGATACCCAACATGTCGAAGCGGCTCTAATGGCGCTCGATTGCTTGGTGGTACAAGACCTGTTCCTCAACGAAACCGCCCGCTTCGCCCACGTCTTCCTACCCGGCACCAGCTTCCTAGAAAAAAACGGCACATTCACCAATGCCGAGAGACGCATCAACCGCGTCCGCGAAGTCATGCCGCCCCTCACCGGCAAGCACGAATGGGAGGTTACGCAAGATCTCGCCATCGCCATGGGCTACCCGATGAATTACACCAACAGCGCCGAAATCATGGATGAAATCGCCGCGCTCTTACCCACATTCGCCCACGTATCGCTAGACCGCTTGGATAAAGACGACGGCCTCCAATGGCCAGTCAATGACGCCGCCCCCAATGGCACACCCATCATGCATGTTGGCGAGTTCGTCCGCGGCAAAGGTAAATTCTTCGTCACCGAATTCACCCCAACTACCGAAAAAACCAACCGCAAATTCCCCCTCCTGCTCACTACAGGCCGCATCCTGTCACAATATAACGTCGGCGCACAAACCAGACGCACCGAAAACAATGTCTGGCTGGAGGAAGACGTGCTCGAAATCCACGCCTCAGATGCCGAATTGCGCGGCATTGCCAATGGCGATCTGGTAAAAATCTCATCC
Source organism: OCS116 cluster bacterium (assembly GCA_002402005.2). Lineage (GTDB taxonomy): Bacteria > Pseudomonadota > Alphaproteobacteria > Rhizobiales > OSC116 > OCS116. The sequence continues at coordinate 2,176 of NVUS02000148.1, forward strand.
CGCAAAGGCGATATTGCACTCAAGGCGGAAATTTCCGAACGCATGCAGCCCGGTGTGGTCTATACCACATTCCATCACCCAGAATCCGGTGCGAACGTCATCACCACCGAAAATAGCGATTGGGCAACCGACTGCCCCGAATATAAGGTAACAGCCGTGCAAATTCGCCTCACCAACGACATGTCACCATGGCAAAGCGAACGCGCCGATACAGTCGAAGGCCAGCGCATCATCCAAGTTCAGGTTGCTGAATGAGTGATGGTGTAAAATCAGTAGACGCGCAGCTAATGAATGCTGATCAAGCCAAAACCGCGCGCTGGGTGCTGGCAGAAGAGCAACCAATCGCCATCCGCATCAGTGGCGAAACTTATGCAATCATGCTGGCCACGCCACTAGACTTGCTAGATTTCACCCGCGGCTTTTGCTTAAGCGAAGGCTTGGTCAAGTCCGCGAATGCCATTCAATCCATCAGCCAAAAACCAATCAGAGATGGCATAGAGGTCAATGTTATTCTGACCGATGAAGCGTTTGACCGCTTCCACATCATCGACCGCCGCCGCCGTCTGGCCGGTGCGTCAGGTTGCGGTGTTTGTGGCCTCACCTCGCTGTCACACATTGTCGAAGATTTGCCAAAAATCGACGCCGACATAAAAATCCCCACCGCATCACTGATTAAAGCCAGCAAAAACCTGCGCGAATACACGCCGCTTAACCGGCAAAGCTTTTCAGTTCACGCCGCCGCCTTTGCCAATCATAATGGCGATATATTATTGGTGCGTGAAGATGTCGGGCGGCACAATGCTTTAGATAAGTTATTCGGCGCCCTGTCACAACAGGATATAGAATTAAACTCAGGCTTTATATTATTCACCAGCCGTTTTGCCTATGAAATGGCACAAAAATGCATCAGAATGGGCGCCCCCATCATCGCCTCCATCTCCGCCCCGACCACCATGGCGGTCGATATGGCCATCAAAGCCAATATGACATTCGCCGCCTTTGCCGATCATGATGAATTGATGGTATTTTCAGGCGCCGATCGCCTCATTTAAACCATACGCCAATAGCCCATAAAATTAAGCAACTTTTTATCCAAACCGCGGTCTTTGGTCAATATCAACCTTATGCTACGCATCGCCGCGGTTTCACCGGCAATCCAAGCGTAAAATGGGCTGTCATCCGCCGCATCAGCGCGTTGCCAGATAATCTCATCCTCGGCTATGTCACCGTTCACCGGTTGGTCAGCACCCAAAACCAAGGTGGGAATGCGGGTCTGACACGCCGCTTCAATCAACTGCTCACCCACCGCAAATTGCGCCGCATCACGCGGCAGATAATGCACATTCAACCCCGCCCAATTTGGCGTTGGCAGGCAATCATCTTCATTTGGCACTTCAAAATAAGCGGTCACTTTCGGCGGGTTGTCCAGTCCAGCCAATTGCTCCAAAATGCCGATGGCCGCCGGCAAAGCGGTCTCATCTGCCATCAGCAATATCTCACGCGCCGCACGCGGCGGCATCCAGACAAAACTACCAATTTTGGGCGCTTTTTCCGGCCGATAATCCAAAAACTCACATTGCGCCATGATGAATATTTCAGCCCCAACTTCAGCCTCAATCGCCCAAGCCGATGCCGGGCCATCAGCACCATGTAAAACAAAATCAATATCAACTTCATTCAACTCTGGCCGTAAATATCTAATGGTATAATTGCGAATGTCCGGCCGAATTTCGTCAGGCAAAGAACCATAATAATCATAAGGCGTCATACCATCTGGCACA
>NVUS02000149.1 GCA_002402005.2 OCS116 cluster bacterium
CCGCAAACACTGGTTGATTTTGAACAATGGAAACAAGATAAGTCATTATAAGGAAACATAATATGACATCTACGACAATCTATACACCAACTGGCAAACATTTAATTGCGGGTGAATGGGTGGCAAGTGACAATAAATTCACATCTAGTCCAGCTTCGGGACAAGCATTTGAATTTTCATCAGCAACGCCAGCCCATGTTGATCAAGCGGTTCAGGCAGCAGAGCAAGCATTTTTAACTTATGGCTATTCATCCAATGAGCATCGCGCTGGTTTTTTAAATACCATTGCGGATGAGATTGAAAAGCGCGCCGATCAAATTACAGAAATCGGTTCAAACGAAACGGGTTTGCCAACGGCTAGACTACAGGGCGAAAGAGGCCGTACAGTCGGCCAATTGCGTTTGTTTGCTAACCATATTTTTGCTGGTGACTATCAAGATAAACGTTTTGACGAAGCCCTTCCAAACCGCACACCTTTGCCGCGCCCAGATTTGCGTATGATGCAACGGCCAATTGGTCCTGTGGCGGTGTTTGGCGCGTCTAACTTTCCGTTGGCTTTTTCCACATTAGGTGGTGATACGGCTTCGGCTCTCGCGGCAGGTTGTCCGGTTGTGGTCAAAGCTCACAATGCTCACCCCGGCACATGCGAGATAATGGCCGAAGCGATACATACAGCGATTGAAATATGTGGCATTCACCCCGGCGTGTTTAGCCTGCTTCAAGCCAATAGCCGTGATGTTGGCCAAGCATTGGTGCAACATCCGCTTATCAATGCAGTTGGCTTTACCGGCTCACTAGGTGGCGGTCGTGCGTTGTTTGACCTTTGTGCCGGGCGTTCAAAACCGATTCCATTCTTTGGCGAATTAGGCTCTGTCAACCCAATGTTTCTATTGCCAGAAGCGCTGGCAGCTCGCGGTTCAGAAATCGCCATTGGCTGGGCAGTGTCACTCACCATGGGTGCAGGCCAATTTTGCACCAATCCGGGTATTGCCATCGTAGTTAAAGGTGCAAATGCTGATGCATTTGCGCAAGCCGTATCTGTAGCCTTAGAGCCAGTCGGCAACCAAACCATGTTAACTGATGGCATTGCCGAGGCTTATCGCAAAGGCAATCGTGCCATTGCTGGTATAAACGGAGTGCAGGAGTTAATTACATCCACATGCGATTTGCGTGAGGCAGCACCTTATCTTTACGCAACAACGGGTGACAAATGGTTGGCAAATGACGTATTGGCTGAAGAGGTATTTGGGCCACTTGGCATTATCATCACCGTAAATGATACAGAACAAATGGTAGAAATTGCGAATAGCCTTAATGGTCAGCTCACCTGCACATTACATTTAGAGGATGCTGATACAGCTTTAGGGCAACAATTATTGCCAATTTTAGAGCGCAAAGCAGGTAGAGTTTTAGCCAACGGCTTCCCCACTGGTGTTGAGGTGTCTGATACAATGGTACATGGCGGGCCGTACCCGGCCTCGACTAACTTCGGTGCCACTTCAGTTGGTACCATGTCGATACGGCGTTTCTTACGCCCGGTTTGCTATCAAGACATCCCCACTGTTTTGCTGCCCGAAGAAATAAGATCATAAGAATAAAAACTTAAAAAATTCGTGGAATTGGTTTCTCGCAAGGTTACTTTTTCACGATAGCGGCTTTTCAACTTCCTGTCGGAAAGCCGCTTTTCTGCATATTGAATTTGTCCGATGAAGGAAGAGATGTTCTTCTAGATTAACAGATGGATTTGGACAAAAAATATGCCTATATACTTGTTGTATTTCAATCGGTTATAGTGATGTGTGATGAAAATTTATGTAACAACATAATTAGTCAATCTTGAACCATTACTCCTATGATTAAGGGCATTGGTTTATAAGTTAATTTAAGCAGAAAAATTAGCGTGATATCAAGCTAAGTTATCAAGTATAGCCATTGCTGTCATTAAATCTAAATGTGCTCCACCACCATTTTTAAATATGGTAATGTCATTTGAATCTAGCCGACCACTTGTATCTTTAACCAAGTCATAAAAATCACCTAAAATGTCACTTTCACGAATAGTGCCGTTGCTCAAGGGTATCATCAATTCCCCAATATGTTTGAGAGTTGTGTCTCGACTATCGACAAAAATGCGTGCCTTTTTTAGTAAATTATCATCTGCTTCTCGCATATCGGCTTTAAATGCGCCAATCAAGTCAATATGGGTGCCGGCCTTCACCCAATCACCGAATAGAATGGGCTCATGTGCCATGGTTGCAGTGCTAATAACGTCAGCATTTGAAACCGCTTTGGCCAGGTCAATTTCAACTTTTATGTCAAAGCCTTGTAGATTTAGCTTATAGGCTAGCTCTTCGGCACGTGATTGTGTTCGGTTCCAAATACGAATATGGCTGAGGTTCGGAAATATTTCAGAATATGCGTGAATTAAATTTTCTGCCACAGTCCCCGCGCCGATGATGAGTAAGCTTTCACTCTCTGGGCGCGCCAGCATGCGCGCACCTAATACAGAATCGCTTGCTGTTTTCCATTTTGTAACCAAGTCGCTGTCCATCAATGCAATTGGGACACCAGTCTTGTCATCAAATATCAACATTGCACCATGAATAGAAGCAAGGTCATATTGTGAATTATTTGGCATCACAGAAACGGACTTCACACCAAACCCAACGCCGTCAATCCAAGCTGATCTACTGAGCAAGGTATCTGTATTTCGGTTTAAAAATGTATCGCCAATAACCGCTTTTTTCTTGTGGTGACCAGCTTCTATAGCGTCGGCAATTAGAGTCCAGTTTAAATTTTCACTTACATGTTCAGCATTAATTTGTGGGATGTTTTGCATAAATTTATCAGTCTTTTTGAAACGAATTGAGTGTCAGTTTGAAAACCTGTTAGGAGACAGGCTATCAGCTGTAACGCCAACATCAAGCAATTCTTGCGGTAACTTATCTTGCGTAATTAATGAGGCACAGGCATGGGCGAGGGCGGGTGCCATCATAATGCCAAATCCGCCTTGCCCCGCGAGCCAGAAAAACTTTGGTGCTTTGGCATCATAACCAACCACGGGAATTTCATCAGCAACAAATGAACGCAGTCCTGCCCATGAATGCTCAATGCGTTTCACCACAATATCAGTTTTATTTTGTAGCCAGTCAATCAGTATAGCGATATCCATTTCATCAGGCTGAATATCTTGCGGCTCTACCGGTGTTTGATCACCAGGACAGATCATTAACTTACCGCCTTCGGCTTTGATATATGCACCCGAATCTGCAAATTCGATAACTGGAAATTTATTTACATCAATACCATTTGGTGCTTCAACCACCATCGCTGTGCGGCGTTTGGCAACCAAGCCAATCTTTGTTGCATTTGCCAAAATACCAATCTGCTCGGCCCACCCACCCGCGGCATTGATGATTTGTTTTGCCTGAAACACAGATTTTCCGGTTCTGATTTGCCAGATTTCATCTTCATAATGCATATGTTCAACTGGCTGGGTTTTAAAAATTTCTCCACCACGTTTTAAGAACCCTTTTATATAACCTTGATGCAGGCTTGCGACATCAATGTCGGTCACATCTGGTTCATATGCTCCGGTACCAATTTGTTCAGATTTTACAATCTTCGCCATCTCATAGGTTTCTTGGGGCGTAAGTTGTTTAATTTTATTTTGTTCAGTAGCCAGGCTAAACAATGAATCCAATTGCTGTTCTTGGCCTGGGGCTGCAATGGTGAGGGAGCCACGCGGTGTTAATAGGTCGTTTAAGCAAAACCCATCAGGCGGGTTTTTAAAAAAAGTTTCGCTAACTTGGTTTATCGCTCTGACGGTTTTATTGCCAAAATTACGCGTAAACAGCGCCGCCGAGCGACCTGTACTGTGATAGCCAAGCGCGCTTTCAGCTTCAAGCAATGCAACACTACCAAAATTTGCCAATTCATAGGCAGCGGAAGTTCCAGATATGCCACCGCCGATGATTAAAAAATCAAAAATCTTCACGTTTTTCTTTCGTCTAGTTACTGAAATCAGAATTCATAATTATGTTTGACACAGAATCACTATGAATTGCAAGAAATATTAAATACTTGACAGTATGAAAGTTTTATTGCAATTTTAGTTTAATAAATAATCCGAAGAGGATTGGGGATGAAGTTTAATGGCTTCTGTTGTCGATTAACCTGCGCTTTGGTCGACAGTCAAATTCACATAAAATTATCGCATATTACGCGCCAGTTTATGGCTCATATTTTTCGGAAAGATAAATAAGAAAATTAAACAGATTCATAAAACCAAGGGAGACAAAAAATGAATAAATTGTTTAGTAAAAAACGCATAGCAAATATGTGTTTGGCCGTGGCTATGTCATTGCCAATAATGGCGAGTTCAGCAACGGCTGAGACGTTGCGTGTGGCAACAGAAGGCGCTTACCCTCCTTTTAACTCAATTAATTCTAGCGGCGAAATTGTCGGTTTTGATGTTGAAATTGGACTTGAACTTTGCAAACGTATTGAAGCTGAATGTAGCATCGTTGCACAAGATTGGGATGGCATCATTCCAGGCTTAATCGCCAATAAATATGACTTTGTCATCGCGTCAATGTTCATCACCGAAGAACGTAAGAAGAAAGTGGATTTTACCGACCCATATTATTTGGCTGCGATGACCCATTTGGTAGCAAAAGATTCGAAAATCACCGAATTTACGCCAGAAACTATGAAAGACAAAGTGATTGGCGCGCAATCTGGCACAACCCAATCTGATTTTGTTGAGAAAACCTACCCAGATGCAGACATTCGTTTATACCCCACACAAGATGAAGCCAGCTTGGATATGGCCTCTGGTCGTCTTGATGTTATGGTTGGTGACGTGCTGCCTTTACTCGATTGGGCGACAAAAACTAAAGATGGTGAATGTTGTGAACTAAGAGGTGAACCCATCACAGATCCTGCATTTGTGGGTGACGGTGTTGGCATTGCGCTGCGTCAAGAAGATGACGCCTTACGTGAGCGGTTGAATAAAGCCATTGCTGAAATTTTAGCAGATGGTACTTATAAAAAGATCAATGATAAATATTTTGACCTGAACGTATACACAATGAAATAGTAACCAATCGAAGTGATAACCAACCCTCCAACCGAAAGTAGTGAATAGATGTTTGAGCTTTTCTCATTTGGCGAAAACGGTTGGGGGGATGAAATTCTTGACGGTGTTGCGATCACTGCGCAATTGGCAATCGCGACACTGCCTATCGGGCTGTTCATTGGCTTTATTGTGGCTTTTGCCGCAATGTCCAAAAACAAACCGCTGAGAGCCATTGGCTATGGCTATACAACCTTAATGCGTGGTTTGCCAGAAATCTTGACCCTATTTGTCGTCTATAACGGCGCGGGTTTATTGTTAAATACAATTATAAAATGGTGGAATGTAGACGCGCAACCGATAGATTTTAGCCCGTTCATTGCTGGCGTCATCGCGTTGGCTATGGTATTTGGTGCTTTTTCAGCCGAAGTGTTGCGCGGTGCATTTAATGCACTAGATGAGGGGCAGGTCGAGGCGGGGCGTGCGGTTGGCATGAGCCCAAATGTAATTTTTTGGCGTATTAAATTGCCTCAAATTTGGCGATTTGCATTGCCGGGGCTTGGTAACCTTTGGATCAATATGCTTAAAGATACATCCTTGGTATCGATCATTGCACTTAATGATTTGATGCGGATGACCAAGGTCGCGGTGGCGTTTACCAAACAGCCATTTACGTTTTACTTAGTGGCTTGTTTGATTTATTGGCTGATGAGCCTGCTGTCTGAAATTATATTGGCAAAAATGGAACAAAATGCCAATCGCGGCATAATGAGAGTGTAAAATGGACTCCCTTGAAATCATTATAAAATATTGGCCTAAATTGCTCGATGGTACATTGATGACGCTTAAATTAACATTTTTAAGTGTACTCGTCGCGGCCATTATTTCACCATTTTTGGCTCTCACGCGCGCGAATGCGTCACCAATGGTGCAGGCGCCGCTGCGTTTATATATATCATTTATCAGAGGCACGCCCATATTGGCGCAGCTGTTTTTAATCTATTATGGCTCAGGTCAATTTCGACCCATATTGCAAGAATGGGGCTTATGGAGTTTTTTTCGAGATCCGTTTAATTGTGCTTTACTGACCTTTGTTTTAAATACGACTGCCTATCAGACAGAAATATTACGTGGTGGCATCATGGGCGTAAACCGCGGCGAGATTGAAGCTGGAAAAGCCTTGGGCATGAATAAATTACGAATTTTGCAACGGATCGTCTTTCCGCATGCCTATCGAATTGCATGGCCAGCATTGGGTAATGAAATCATATTAATGATGAAGGCCAGCGCCCTAGCCAGTGTAGTGACAATATTTGATATTCTTGGCCGCACCAGACAGATTTTCTCGCGCACATTCGATTTTTCAATCTATTTATGGGCAGCGATTCTATATTTATGCATCACAGCAATATTTGTACTGATATGGCGACAAGCAGAGCTAAGGTTAAACAAGCACATAGCGCCTTCTGATCACCTCTCAGCAGATAAAAAGTAAAAGGTTTAACCATGAGCAAAACAGATGTAATTCTAGAAGCTAATGATATTTACAAATCATTTGGCAATGTTGAGGTATTGAAAGGCATTTCACTTGAAGCAAAAAATCGCGAAGTGATATCAATTCTGGGGGCATCTGGTTCAGGTAAGAGTACATTTTTAAGATGCCTGAATTTTTTAGAAATACCAACTTCTGGTACGATTTCTGTTCATGGCGAGTTAGTTGATATTGTAAATGGCAAGCCCGTAAACCCGAAACATATAGAAGCTATTCGAAGTCGTTTGGGCATGGTTTTTCAACAATTTAATTTATGGACACATCGGACTGCTATAGAAAATGTGATGGAAGGGCCGATATACGTAAAAAAAATACCCAAAAATCTTGCGCGGGAGAAGGCGGAGAGTTTGCTCGAGCGTGTGGGGTTAAAAGACAGAATGCACATGTATCCGTCACAATTGTCGGGCGGGCAGCAACAACGTGTGGCAATTGCGCGGGCTTTGGCTATGGAACCTGATGCGATTTTATTTGATGAGCCAACATCTGCACTTGATCCTGAATTGGTCGGTGAAGTGCTTAAGGTCATGCAATCATTAGCTGCCGAGGGCCGCACCATGATTGTTGTCACTCATGAAATGGCTTTCGCCCGTGATGTATCATCAAAAGTTGTATTTTTCCACGCTGGTAAAATTGCTGAGCAAGGTACACCAGATGAAATGTTCAATAACCCAAAAACCGAAGTATTTCAAAAGTTTATTTCAAAAATATAAAATATCACTTTATGATTTCCTGCGGATTATAACAGTCTCGAAACACCAAGATCAGTGGCGCTGATTCCGCTTGCTGTGAAATCTGCGGGTAGCTGGTGCCCTAAACATATGGCTGCCAGTGCTCTTGCCAGTGCGGGTGCCATCATAATGCCAAACCCACCCTGTCCAGCATGCCAAACGAAATTTGGCACTATGGGATCGTATCCCATAACGGGGTTTTCATCCGCAACAAAAGACCGAAGCCCCGCCCAGCTGTGGGAAATGCGTCGAATGGGTATTAATGTTTCGCGTTCAACCCAGTCAGCGAGGACAGCCAAATCCATTTCGTCTGGTTGAACATCTTGCGGTGGCGTTGGTGTGGCATCACCAGGAGAAACCATCAATTTACCAGCTTCTGGTTTGATGTAAGCCTCACTATTGGCAAAATCAACACAAGGCAACTTGTCTGTATCGCAATCTAGCGGGGCGTCTACAATGATTGCGGTTCGGCGTTTGGCCACCAAACCTATGTGGGATGCACCAGCAAGCGCTCCGATTTCATCCGCCCACGCACCAGCGGCGTTAATCACCGTCTTGGCTTGGTAGGTATTTTTTCCTGTGGACACATTCCAAACGCGATTCGTGTGGCTCAGAGCAATAATCGGCGCGTTGGTGATGATATTTGCTCCTCTGTTTTTGGCACCTTTTAGATAGGATTGCAGAAGTGAGGCGACTTGGATATCTGTAACGCCAACTTCGTAAATTGCACGACTAGTGCGGTCAGGACGCAGGAATGAAACCATAGCAATTGCGTCTTCGACCGCCATTTCGATGATGGGATTCTGAATCGTCGATAAACTCAGCACTGCATCAAGCTTTGCCTCTTCCCCGGGGGCAGATATCGTCAATGCGCCTCTGGGGCTAAGTAACGGGCAGTCGGTAAAGCTTTCTGGCGGTGTGCGAAAAAAGGGTTCGCTTAATGCATTGATATTGCGAACAAGTTCTGTGCCATAGTTGCGCGTGAAAAGTGCTGCTGACCGACCGGTACTATGGTAGCCGGGCTGACTTTCGGCCTCAATTACCAAAACTTTGCCATCTTCGGCAAGTTCGAAAGCAGCTGAAGCGCCAGCCATACCAGCGCCGATTACAATAAAGTCATAGATCACAAAATGCACCTTTCTACATGAACGCATTGAACTGCGCATTGGTTGTCTATAGGCGTAATTAAAATATTTTGCAAGTTTAATTAAATGCATTGACACTATGAAAGTTTTATGACTTAATTCACTCAACATCTGTGGGAGGGAACTTATGTCAATTCCGAGCGAACATGCCATTGGGCAACTCATAAATCTGATTTCAGTGCTGGCAGCATTCGTTATCGACCACGTAAATGGTGAGCTTGCAAAATAATGATCAAACCAAAAATGAACGACATAATTTAACAAAAAGGACAAAATGAATGCGCTACGAGACCAAGAAAAAACTTCTGTCAGGAGCGGCGATTGTTGCAGCCTGTTTTATGACCAGTGTTGCCCTTGCACAAGATGCAACGATTGCCTTCTCAGCTGATGAGTTGGGTGCGACATCCTATAACCCCATAACATCAAGCAACCTCAATTCAGCCGCCTCATTGATTTATGATCGGCTTGTTGAGCAGGATGCCGACCAGTCCTACCACCCACATCTTGCCACCTCTTGGGAGGAAAGCCCCGATGGCATGTCTTGGACATTTAAGCTAAAAGAAGGCGTTACATTCCATGATGGCACAGCCTTTAACGCGCAATC
>NVUS02000015.1 GCA_002402005.2 OCS116 cluster bacterium
GGGTGGAACCAGCGTTATTTAAACGCGGTGAAAATAAATGGCCTTGGTGTTGATGTTGTTTTGGACGCGCCATCTAGCCAATTTAGACTGCCGGTTGGCAATTATTGGGTGAAAATTATGAGCGCGGCCATGCGGGTTGGTAAACATAAAACTGACTTGAAGCATATTGATAGCGGTATGCATTTGATTGAGGGCTCGTGCGAGCATTCTGAATTTGGCGCATCTACAACCGCTTCATTGACCCGTAGTACAGGTGAAGGGGAATTGACTGTGACGGATGCCGCGCATAATTACGCTTTGATGCATCATGTTGAGATGGGTGATGTTGAGAATTGGCGGTTTGGCCATGGTGGTGAAGGGCCATCGACAAATTGTAAAATTGAATTGTGGAAATTATAGGTGAGGGGGGTATATGATGGCAGATAAGCTGCTTATAGATGTGAGCACAATTGCTGGCGGTGGTGTTGTGGGCTACGCGTCCGTCATTGGCGATATTGAAAACGGGCTTGGTTTGTTATTGGTGGTATTTACTTTGATATTAACCGCGATGCGCATTTTGGTTGCCATTAATGAATGGCGAAACCGCACTAAATGAGGATTTACTCTCACTTGCTTGCTTTGACATAGAGATAGGCTTTTTTAAGCAGGGGACGTAGGGTTTTTAGGTAGAGATTGCCGATAATTTGGCCTTTGAAAGACAAAGGCAAGATGAAATCATAAACCTCAACATAAAGATTATCAGTCCAACTGGATTTATAGGCATCATCTGGCGCTAGGAAGTCGAAAGTTTGGATTTTAGCTGCCAATGCCCATTCGATGGTTTTGATCAGCTGGCAACTGCCGGGGCTATAGGATTGGAAAGCCTCATTCATTGCTCCCAAAAAGGAATAATAAGTGCCGTTGTGCAAATAGCCAATTTCGGCGGCGGCAATTTCGCCATCGCATTTTAGCAATGAAAAAATACATTTAAAATCTTTATTGGGTTTTAGAATGATATTTTTGAGATTTTCTATTTCGGCTTTGCTTTCGAACAAGCGGCTTGTCTGGCCGAGACGGGTTAATTGATCTTTTTTGAGTTGAATGACCTGATTGAAAAGCTCAGCATCTATTTGCGCGTCGATTGAAGTTTCAAATTCAACTTGAAATGTCGTTTCTAGTTTTTTGAGTGCGCGGCGTTTGGACTTGCGGCTATTGGCAGACAGGGATTTTAAATAGTCATCGAGATTGCTAAATTGGGTTAAATCAATATAGGGAGCTTTTTTATGGGCGATAATCTCACCGATATTTTTGATCAGCTGATAAAGGTTTGAATCAGATTTGACATTGTGAAAATAAATCAGATCAATCCCATTCTGCTTTAATAATGGTATTATGTGATCTTGAAAATCATTGAGATTGCCATTATTAATACTAGCCAAATCATTATATTGAATGATTGGCTCGCCGGACATTTCGGCAATTTTGATCCCCAATAGGCTGTTAATTTGCAGGCTCAAATCAACAGTATTTGATGGATCGACCTCGACCGGAATGACTAGATTCTGTTTGGCCTCACTGACGTTATGCCAATGAGGTGAGGTGAATATATTGCTGTTTTTCATGATGCCTGACTGAATTTATTTTGACAATTGATATGAGGGGATGTCCTTAAAGCCAATCTCTTGTGAGGGGTCGACTTGGAAATCTACGTTATATTTCATCTTTTTGAGTTTTCTGAGTCCGCTCATTTTATGGACGCCAGCCAATGCCAAACGGGCATATAGGCCAAGGCCTGATGTCGGAGTGCTTAATTTTTCAAACCCAAAACTATCACGCAGCAAACCATTGGCATAACGCACTGCATAATGATTGCGCAACTCTGTGGTCCAATGTTCGGTGGTTAAGGATACATTCATCACATCGAGATTTTCAATGCGATGTGGGCCATTGATTGGCCAATGAGACATGATGCCGGGTTCTAAATCCATAATTTCGGCATAATCATCATACCATTCTTGGTAAGTGATGTCATGTTCATCAATGCGGCCAAGGATAATTTTTTCCATTTCTGCATTTTTAAGAAATGGTTCGCTATTGGGGTAGATATAAACCCGTTTGCGGCCACGAATTTGCCATAGTGCCTGGCCGGGAATGTCGCAATGATAAAACACTTTGATTTTGGGTGATGAAATCAAGATTGTCATTTTATTTTTATCGGGCATGGTTTTGAAGCCCGGGACATTGGCTTCCATTTCTCTGAACATTTGATCTAGAACATCGCCATAAGCTGAATCTGCTTCCCACGGGCGCTGGATGTTGATCCAAATATGACCATCACGCACCGCTTGTAGCACTTCTTCGCCACTTAAATTGCCAAATTCGCCATCACGCCAGGTGGATTTGCTGATATTGACCAAATCATGTGTATTGACATGATAATTGGAGCGTGGGGTTTTTTCGATCAATCTGGCTAGGGCTTCATCTGAAAATAACTCATGTTCATGTAAGCTATGTTGCTCGGTGATGATATGTTTGCTAAACAATTCGGAATTTTTGGCTTGCCAATTAGGAAATATTTGATTTGTCATTATTCTATCCCGTACAATATTATTGGTTATTCATCTGAAAATATGTATATGATATCAACAAAGCCTTAAGTGAGTGTTTATAAGCCGCCGATTTATATGTTTATCACTTAAAATTGATTAGATATAAACACCCTGTCTACTTAGGTTTATTGACCTATTGATGATGATATAGACGTTGGACATGAGTTTCATTCAGCTCATATTCATATTGATACAGGTATGTTGTGATGAAATGGGGAACAGCTTTGGTATATGTAGAGTGAAACATGCGAGTTAAAAAATACGTTCAAACATTTAGAATATTCGTGCTGACGGCTTGTTTGGTTGTGGGCGGGCTGAGCTATGTGCATGCGGCCGCCAAAATTGATATAAAAATTGATTTGAACTTGCCGATTAACGCTTTGAATTTGATTAAATTGGCGGCTGTTGATTTGTCTAAAGTTCTGCCATATATTATGAGTGCGGGCGATGTGTTTCAGGGTTATGAAGTTGTGAATTACAAAGGCCAACAGGCGTTTAAATTGCGTATTTTTAACCAACAAACCGGTCGCATAAGGTATATTTATGTTGATATGGAAACCGGACGAACTCTTTAAATCATAAAGGCACTATATGCGGTTATTACTTGTTGAAGATGATAAAGATTTAAACCGCCAGATAAAGGCCGCATTGATAGACAATGGCTATGTGGTTGACAGTGCCTTAGATGGTGAAGAAGGCCATTTTTTAGGCTCAACCGAAGCTTATGATGCAGTGATTTTAGATTTGGGCCTACCATTAATGGATGGCCTTTCGGTATTGGAAAATTGGCGGCGTGAGCAGCATAAAATGCCGGTGCTGATTTTAACTGCACGTGATAGGTGGAATGACAAAGTGGCTGGTTTTGATGCCGGTGCTGATGATTATGTTGCGAAGCCTTTTCATATGGAAGAATTATTAGCCAGATTGCGGGCATTGATACGCCGCGCTGCCGGCCATGCGTCGAGCGAGATTATTTGTGGCCCAATATTGTTGGATACCAAAACCTCGCGCATTTTTGTGAATGACGCGCAGGTGAAGCTCACCTCGCTTGAATTTAGATTGCTATCTTATATGTTGCACCAGCAAGGTCGGGTGATTTCGCGCACTGAATTGGTTGAGCATTTATATGACCAAGATTTTGACCGAGACTCAAACACCATTGAAGTTTTTGTGGGGCGGATACGCAAAAAACTCGGCACAAACATGCTGAAAACCGTGCGTGGTCTCGGCTATCAACTTATTGAAGAAGGTGTATAAGTGACTTCTCTCAAGCAGAGATTGTTAATATCGACCTTGGTTGGCAGCGTGATATTGACCATCACCACTGGTATATTTTTATCGGTTTTGTTTAGCCTTTCGACCGAAAAACAATTTGACAATAGATTGCAGACCACTCTGACGGAATTGGTCGGTGCAACGCGGATTATGGACAATAAAGTGATGTTGGACTTGCAGCATTCGGCGCCGAATTTCTCGAGTCTCTTTTCGGGTTGGTACTGGCAGATTGTCGATGGGCCGAGCGGCAAATCTTTGTTCAAATCTGTCTCACTGCACAATTCGTCTTTACTCAAACAATTTAAAGATGATGACAAAATTCGGTTGGAGAATAATCAAGGGCAAGTTTTTCGGACTTATTTAATGGGGCCGGTGCAGGATAATATTCGGGTTTATGCGCAATATATAACATTTCCGGAGCGCGACGCGCCGATTCTCTACATCATCTCGGGCAATTCTGAATTGCTAAATGCTGAAGCGCGTTCGTTTTATTGGATGATTGCGGCAGGCCTGTCCTTATTGGTGTTGGGGTTAACTTTGGGGGCGTATTTTCAGTTGCGATTTGTATTGAAGCCATTGGAGAATTTAAAAAACTATTTGGCAGAAATTAGAATTGGTGATGGGAAATCTATCGAAGGCAATTTGCCGCAAGAAATTATGCCGGTTGCCAACGAAATTAACAGTCTAATTGATGCCAATCGACAAGTGATTGAGCGTGCTAGAACCCATGTTGGCAATTTAGCTCATGCGTTAAAAACCCCGATATCGGTATTGTTAAATGCCAGTGACAATAAAACCGATACCAACTCCAAATTGGTGTTTGAGCAAGTGAAATTGATGAATGTGCAAATCACCCATCATCTAAACCGCGCCCGGATGATTGCCAGTACTGACACTGTGGCAACCAAAATATATGTAAGCCCTGTCGCCAGCTCCATTGTGAATGCATTGAAGAAGATTAATTTTGATAAAAATGTGAACGTTGAGCTAAATGTTGATGAGCATGTTTGTTTTTATGGCGAAAAACAGGATTTGGAGGAATTAATCGGCAATTTAATCGACAACGCATTTAAATGGTGTGATCAGCGGGTGGTGATTAACATTCAAGCCGCGCCCAAACCTCAACAGACAAAGCAATTGCACATTACGATTGAAGATGACGGGCCATTTATGCCACCTAAGGAATTGAAAAAGGTTTTGCAGCGTGGCCATCGGATTGATGAAAATATGGCGGGTACTGGTTTGGGGCTTTCGATCGTTAAAGAATTAACATCATTATATAATGGTGAATTTAACTTACACCAAAGTAATTTAGGCGGATTAAAAGCAGAATTATGGTTGCCGCTAGCTTAGTTTTTAGATTTGTAAGACATATAAGTCTAAACATTTAACATTGATAGGCTAATGGTAAAACTTTATCATAATTTTAATCAAACTCCCTTAATATCAAAAGTTAATATAATTCTATCTACTGGATAGGCCGACATAATGGGTTTTGTATATCATGGATGTATCTAATTTTCTCAATCCGAAAATGTATAAGAAGATTGAGCTATTGCCACCAGAGGCGTTGAAATATTTGCTGAAACAGGTGGAAAGCATGCCTGACAGCCATCCTGAAAAACAGAAAATGTTACGCATTGCAGATATTGCAACCAAAACATTGATTAAACAGGGTGAATTGGAAGAAGCTGAAAAGCGCAAATATAATCTGAAACGTTATTTTTACTTGCCATTTAGCCGCATCCTGTTTGATGGTGAGATGGATCAAAGGCAAATTGGCCGCATTTCGAGACATTCTATGGAGAAAATTTGGAGCTATCTTGAAACCCAGCTTATGACTACTGAAGTTGATGAGCTTGAGCAATCCTTTAATGCAGCGGTGCGGCAAAAAGAGATGAAAAAGGCCCGGATCATTGTCAACGAGTTCAACCGTTTGGCTGGACAGAGATTAGAAGAAATTATTGAAAAATGCAAAGATAATGAAAAAGAATGGACGCGGTTCTCTGGCGCAATTGGTAGTAAATTGGTGGCACGCGAGGCAGAAGAGTTAAGCTATTATTTGCAAAATATCGATGAAGTTGAAAAAGCACTCAAGTTTTTTGCCGGTGAAATCCCTGATCTGGCCGGCAATGTTCTTTCTAAAATTACCAATGAGATGATTAGGATAAAAGAAGCGCAACCTAAAATATTCCCGCTATACATCACCTTATTGATCGATAGCTTGAAACGCCCATCACATGTTTTGCGGGTGATTCAAAAATATTATCGCATTGATGACGCGTCGTCCGCCGCCAAATGCGATTTATCCATTTTGGGCGATATATTGCTTTTCAACGCCAAGGTCAATTTACATAATTTCATTTCTAGTGAAAACAGCCAAGAGAATCACGAGCAGCATTTGCAATATTACGTCAATTATGCGTCAATAATTTTGGGCATTGAACGCGAATTTGATGTGTCGCCAATCAGCAGTTGGGGCAAAGAGATTATTGGTTTGAAAACCCGCGCTGCCGACGCGTTAGAAGAAGATATTTTAACGTGCCCGCGTTTGCTAACCAGTGTTTTGGGTCGTTATCAAAAAATTGCTGACGGTAAACCAGCAACAGAGCCTGATCAGTTTGATATCGATGAATTGAATGCCAGCGTCTATTTGCTACACGGCATTAAATTATATATCGAGGCAGCATCATGTCATGCCATGTTCACCGAAAGTTACCGAAAATGCGTGCAATTTATTGACATATTCTCTGTTGCAATTGTCGAGCAAATGCGCCGTGTGAGCAATGAAAATAAGAAAGCATTGCTGGTTTATTTGGACATTTCAACCGGGTTGATAAAAATAATCAAAGACCCCGAGCAGGCTGATGTTTATCATAAAGGTGGTCTGTTGGCGGTGCGGGATGTCGAATATAAATAAAACCAACTGACAATTTATCATACAGAGACAGATTGCCGCGTTGCAATTTTTAAAAAACAGCTTATAAAATGGAAAAGGTCTAACCAATAGTGTCGACCTGTAATTCATTTGGGCCGTTTCATTAATGCAGTTATTTTTTTGGTTTTCGATTATCTTGCTGGCTTTTGCAAGTTTCGCGTATATTTCCATCCCTGTGTTTTTGCGTTTGAATGTGAATGTTTCAAATAGATTTTCCGCCA
>NVUS02000150.1 GCA_002402005.2 OCS116 cluster bacterium
CCGGCACGGATAAATCTTCTAACGCTCCGAACCGCTCGGACAATCGATCCAATTTGCTTTGCAATGCGTCGATGGCTTGTTTCTGTTGCGGCCTCACTTATTCCGTTCTTGGAAAATGACGATGCGAACCGTGCCTTGATGGGCTCGAACATGCAACGCCAAGCTGTGCCATTGCTGAAAGCTGAAGCCCCATTGGTGGGTACAGGTATGGAAGCGATTGTGGCGCGTGACAGTGGTGCATCAGTTACCGCTCGCCGTCCTGGTATTGTTGACCAAGTGGATGCCACCCGTATTGTGGTGCGCGCAACTGGCGATATTGACCCGAGCAAATCTGGTGTTGATATTTACAATTTGCTTAAATTCCAACGTAGTAACCAAAACACCTGCATCAACCAACGTCCATTGGTAAAAGTTGGCGACCATGTCGATACATTCGACATCATTGCTGACGGCCCGTCGACTGACCTTGGTGAATTGGCTTTGGGTAAAAACGTGCTTGTGGCATTTATGCCGTGGAATGGTTATAACTTCGAAGATAGTATCCTGATTTCTGAACGCATTGTGCGTGATGACGTGTTTACGTCTATTCATATTGAAGAGTTTGAAGTTTCGGCTCGTGATACCAAATTGGGTGCTGAAGAGATTACCCGTGACATTCCAAATGTGGGTGAAGAACAGCTTAAAAACTTGGACGAATCTGGCATCGTGTATATTGGTGCTGAGGTGAAACCTGGTGACTTTTTGGTGGGTAAGATTACCCCTAAAGGCGAAAGCCCGATGACACCGGAAGAAAAGCTACTTCGTGCTATTTTTGGTGAAAAAGCTGCTGACGTGCGTGATACATCTATGAAGCTACCTCCTGGGGTTGCCGGTACAGTTGTTGAAGTGCGGGTATTTAACCGCCATGGTATTGACAAAGACGAACGTGGACTTGCGATTGAACGTGAAGAAATTGAACGTTTAGCCAAAGACCGTGATGACGAAATGCTGATCCTAGTTCGGGCTATATTTGGTCAATTGAAAGCTGCATTGGTTGGTAAAAAAGCTGCCTCTGGCCCTAGTGGTATAGAGACTGGTGAATTGCTTACAGATGAAATTTTAGACGGCATTCCGCGCTCTCGTTGGTGGGACGTTGCTTTGGCTGATGAAGCTGAAATGGGCTTTGTTGAGGCCATCATTCGTCAATATGACGAAAGCAAACGCTTGCTTGAAGAACGCTTTATGGACAAAGTTGACAAGATTCAACGTGGTGACGAATTGCCACCTGGCGTGATGAAAATGGTCAAAGTGTTTGTTGCGGTGAAGCGTAAACTACAACCGGGCGATAAAATGGCCGGTCGTCATGGCAATAAAGGTGTGATTTCTAAAATTATGCCGCTTGAAGATATGCCTTATCTAGAAGATGGAACACCTGTAGACGTGGTTTTGAATCCATTGGGTGTGCCATCACGTATGAATGTTGGCCAAATTTTGGAAACTCATATGGGGTGGGCATCTGCTGGACTTGGTCGTCAAATTGGTGAAGCTCTTGAAATGTATCAACGTGGTCAAGAGAAAATGGAAGGCCTGAAAGAAACGCTGAAAGTTGCTTATGGCAGTGATCATGAAGTACTTAACAGCATGAATGATGAAGACATTGTTGAGCTTGCGGGTAACCTAAAACGTGGTGTGCCAATAGCGACGCCAGTGTTTGATGGCGCGCATGAAGCTGATATTGTTGATCTGCTTGAACGTTCTGGTTTGGATGCATCTGGCCAATCTTGGTTGCGCGATGGCCGTACAGGCGAGCGTTTTGATCGTAAAGTGACGGTGGGTTATAAATACATACTTAAACTTCATCATTTGGTGGACGATAAAATCCATGCTCGTTCTATTGGGCCGTATAGCTTGGTGACACAACAGCCATTGGGTGGTAAAGCTCAATTTGGTGGTCAACGCTTTGGTGAGATGGAAGTGTGGGCGCTTATGGCTTACGGTGCTGCTTATACGTTGCAAGAAATGTTGACAGTGAAATCTGATGACGTGGCTGGCCGTACTAAGGTTTACGAATCTATTGTCCGTGGCGATGATTCATTCGAAGCTGGTTTGCCGGAAAGCTTTAACGTATTGATTAAAGAAATGCGTTCGTTAGGTTTGAATGTACAGTTGGAAAATTCTGCAGAGTTGCTAGCTAAAAAAGCTGCGACTGATGAAAAAACCCCAACTGCTGCCGAGTAACTTGAGTTAAGAAGAGAGAGGATGCCCTCTCTCTTCGTTATCGGATATTTATTTTTTTGAAGGATGATTTAAAATCCTTCAGCTCTAAGGAGAAAGCCCATGAACCAAGAGGTCATGAATATTTTCAATCCAGCCGCTGGTCAACAAAATTTTGATCAAATCCGGATCTCCATTGCAAGCCCAGAAAAGATTCTTTCCTGGTCACATGGCGAAATTAAAAAGCCAGAAACATTAAACTACCGTACTTTTAAGCCTGAAAAAGATGGCCTATTCTGTTCGCGTATTTTTGGCCCAATGAAAGATTATGAATGCCTATGCGGTAAATATAAACGCATGAAATATAAAGGCATTATTTGTGAAAAATGTGGTGTTGAAGTGACATTGTCTAAAGTGCGTCGTGAACGTATGGGACATATTGATCTGGCTGCACCTGTTGCGCATATTTGGTTTTTGAAATCATTACCAAGCCGTATTGGTCTTTTGTTAGACATGACGCTTAAAAATCTTGAGCGTGTGCTTTATTTCGAAAGCTATATTGTTATAGAGCCCGGCCTGACCGACCTGAAGCCGCATCAATTGCTTTCTGAAGAAGAGTATATGGATTGCTGCGACGCGTATGGCGAAGATAGCTTTACCGCTTCTATTGGTGCTGAAGCCATTCAGGAAATGTTGCGCAGTATGGATCTTGAGCAAACTGCTGCTGATCTACGTGTTGAAATTTCTGAAGCGACGACTGAGCTTAAGCCTAAAAAATTGGCCAAACGGCTTAAAGTGGTTGATGCATTTATCAATTCTGACAACAAACCAGAATGGATGATCATGACCGTTGTGCCGGTGATACCGCCTGAGTTGCGCCCACTTGTGCCGCTAGATGGTGGCCGTTTTGCGACGTCTGATTTGAACGACCTTTATCGTCGGGTGATTAATCGTAACAACCGTTTGAAACGCCTTATGGAGCTGCGTGCACCAGACATTATTGTGCGTAATGAAAAACGCATGCTGCAAGAGTCTGTTGACGCTCTGTTTGACAATGGCCGCCGTGGCCGTACCATCACTGGTGCCAATAAACGCCCGCTTAAATCTTTGTCCGAAATGCTCAAAGGTAAGCAAGGCCGTTTCCGTCAAAACTTGCTCGGCAAACGGGTCGATTATTCTGGCCGTTCAGTGATTGTGGTGGGCCCTGAGCTTAAACTGCATCAATGTGGTTTGCCGAAGAAAATGGCGCTCGAGCTGTTCAAACCGTTTATTTATTCTAAACTTGAAGCACGTGGTCTTTCGACAACTGTGAAACAAGCCAAGAAATTGGTTGAAAAAGCCCGTCCTGAAGTTTGGGACATTCTTGATGAAGTGATCCGCGAACATCCGGTGATGTTAAACCGCGCACCAACTCTGCATAGATTGGGCATTCAAGCTTTTGAACCTGTGCTGATTGAAGGTAAAGCCATTCAGTTGCATCCGTTGGTTTGTACTGCGTTTAATGCCGACTTTGATGGTGACCAAATGGCGGTTCATGTGCCATTGTCATTAGAGGCTCAGCTTGAAGCCCGTGTATTGATGATGTCTACCAATAATATTTTGCATCCTGCCTCTGGTGACCCGATCATCGTGCCGAGCCAAGATATTGTTTTGGGTCTTTATTATCTATCACTTGAAGCTCCAAATGAGCCGGGTGAGGGCATGTTATTGTCCAGCCAAGCTGAAATTGAATATGCGCTTGAAACCGGTGCGGTGACTTTACATTCTAAAATCAAAGGCCGTTATACTGGTGTTGATGAAGAAGGTAAACCAGTGTCTAAAATTTATGACACAACCCCGGGTCGTTTGATTCTTGGCACATTGTTGCCACAGCGTTCTGAAATCTCATTTGACATCATCAATAAGATTTTGACCAAGAAAGAAATTTCTAAAATGATTGACGTGGTTTATCGTCATTGTGGTCAAAAAGCTACGGTTATCTTCTGTGATAAGATGATGGGCATGGGCTTTAAATGGGCTTGTAAAGCCGGCATTTCGTTTGGTAAAGACGATATGGTTATCCCGGAGAGCAAAGCGAAAATTGTGGCTGATACCACTGCATTGACGCAAGAGTTTGAGCAACAATATTTGGATGGCCTGATTACCAAAGGCGAAAAATATAATAAAGTTGTTGATGCTTGGTCTAAATGTACCGATAAAATTGCTGACGCGATGATGGCACGGATTAGTGCGGTTGAAATTGACGAAGAAACTGGCCGTCAAAAACCGATTAACTCGGTTTATATGATGTCTCATTCTGGCGCTCGTGGCTCACCAGCGCAAATGAAACAGCTGGCTGGTATGCGTGGTCTGATGGCCAAACCGAATGGCGAAATTATCGAAACACCGATTATTTCGAACTTTAAAGAAGGTTTGACTGTTAACGAATACTTTAACTCCACCCATGGTGCGCGTAAAGGTTTGGCTGATACAGCGATGAAAACTGCCAGTTCTGGTTATTTGACACGTCGTTTGGTTGATGTGGCGCAAGATAGTATCATTACCGAAGATAATTGTGGATCAGAAGAGTTTATTGTGGTTCGTCCTATTATTGACTCTGGTGAAATTGTGGCATCGATTGCTGAGCGTGTGCTTGGTCGTACGGTTGCAACTGACACTTATGTGCCTGGCACAAAAGATTTGTTGATTGCCAAAGACACAATGCTTGATGAAACTCATGCTGAATTGATCGACAAAGCGAATTTGCAACAAATTGAAATTCGTTCAATCTTGACTTGTAAATCTACCAATGGTGTGTGCGCGACTTGTTATGGCCGTGACCTTGCCCGTGGTACAAAAGTTAACATTGGTGAAGCGGTTGGTGTTATTGCTGCGCAATCTATTGGTGAACCTGGTACACAGCTTACTATGCGTACTTTCCATATTGGCGGCACAGCGCAAGTGGTCGATAACTCATATGTTGAGAGCAAGCAAGACGGCGTGCTGAAATTTGGAAATGACAGCAGTATTACCACTGAAGGTGGTGACTTGGTTGTGATGGGTCGTAATATGGTTGTGACCATTGTTGACCTTGATGGCAGTGAATTGGCTAGCCATAAGCTTTCATATGGTTCGCACATTAAGTATAAAGATGGTGCGAAGATTAAACGTGGTGACCGTATTGCTGATTGGGATGCCTATTCTCGTCCGATTATGACTGAAGTGGGTGGTACAATTAAATTTGTTGACCTGACTGAGACCGTATCGGTTAAAGAAGATGTCGATGAAGCGACTGGCATCACCCAACGGGTGATTATGGATTGGCGTTCAAACACACGCGGTACTGGCTTAACGCCTGCTGTGGTGATTGTTGATGACGCGGGTGAGATGAAAATCTTGTCTAAAGGTGGTGACGCTTCTTACATGATGAGTGTGGGCGCTATTCTATCTGTTGAACCTGGACAGGTTGTGAAACCTGGTGATGTGTTGGCGCGTATTCCGCAAGAATCAGCCAAAACACGCGACATTACGGGTGGTCTGCCACGGGTTGCTGAATTGTTTGAAGCGCGTCGTCCTAAAGACCATGCGGTGATTGCTGAAATTTCGGGCACCATTAAATTTGGCCGTGATTATAAAAACAAGCGCCGTATCTCTATCGTTCCTGAGAATGAAGAGTTGGA
>NVUS02000151.1 GCA_002402005.2 OCS116 cluster bacterium
GCTTGAGTTGGCCATTGTGATTGGCAAGCAGGGCAAGGACATAGCGGCAAAAGACGCAGCATCGCATATTTTTGGCTATACGATTTTAAACGATGTTTCGGCGCGTGATGCGCAAATGGCCGAAATGGATGGTAAATTAGGCCCAGCTAAGGGTAAAGATTTTGACACCGGTAACATTCTGGGTCCGTATATTTTGACTGCTGATGAAGTTGCGCATCCCGCCGCGTTAAAAATGCAAGCCCGGGTGAATGGTGAAGTATGGGGCGGCGGCACTAGTGCTGATATGCATCATAATTTTGCTGACATCATTGCATTTATCTCCCGATCTGAAACGCTTTATGCGGGCGAGGTGATTGGTTCTGGCACGGTTGGTACAGGTTGTGGTTTGGAGATTGGCAAACGCCTTGCGCCGAATGATATATTTGAACTTGAGATCGAAAATATTGGCACATTGGTCAATCAAATAGTAAAGGAAGATGCTGATGAGTGATAAAATTTCGCTAGATAAAATGCCGGACCGGGCGGTTGTGCAATTTAACTGCCATGGCACTGCCGCCGGTAAAATGCGCAATGAGTTAGACATTGAAATGGTCAAACCATTTAAAGAAAGCTTTAAAATGGCGACGGATGAGGGGGCTTTTCATGGTGGTGACGCCACGGCAGAGCCGCCATTGGCGTTGTTTATTGGTGGGCTAACTGGTTGTCTGATGACCCAGATTCGCGCCTTTGCCAAGCGTTTAAATGTGCCGCTGAATGATTTGCAAGTCGATACCCAGATTGAATGGGATTGGGCCATGAAAGGCCGAACTTATGAGACCGCGCCCAAATCGTTCAAAATCGATGTATTGATCGACAGTGATGCGCCGCTGAAGAAACAGCTTGAATTGGTGGAAGCCGCCAAAAGAGGGTGTTTTATTGAACAAACTCTCGGGCAAAAAAACATCATTCAGCATCGTCTGAAAACCGGCAATGGTTGGGTGGAGGCTTAAATCGGTTTGTTTGATTTTTCGCGTTGGTTATAAGTAGCCAGAGCCTCGCGCAACTGCGTCATTTTTTCGAGCAGGTCGGCAATTTCGCTATTTTCAAGCGTGGCGGCTTGCGCAATACAGGCCGAAATTTCATTTGAATGTTGCGACAGGCTCGTGCCTTTTGTGGTCAGAGAAATCAGCACTTGTCGCTCATCTTGCTTGTTGCGGTTGCGCGCGACATAGCCTGCTGTCTCTAGCCTTTTTAACAAAGGCGTGACGGTGCTTGATTCTAAAAACAATAAATTACACAGGCTGCCGACGGTTTGATTGTCTTTTTCCCACAAGGCCAGCATCACTAAATATTGCGGGTAGGTGAGGTTAAGTTTTTTAAGCGCCGGGCTGTAAATGCGGTTCATTGCATTGTTGGCCGAATAGATAGAAAAACATAAAAGTTCATTGAGCTTTTTGGGGGTATCTGCGTTTTGGCTCATTGTTATCTTTCGAGGTTTGATTTGTTTCACATTATCGCAACCACTTGACATATGCAATTACATTCAATATATATATCACACGATATAATATCGTACGATATAAAATAGGAGATAGATATGTCAGTAACAGCTTTATACAATACATCCGCCCGCGCAACCGGCGGCAGAGATGGCCACACGGCAACATTGGACGGCGCATTGGATGTGAAACTCTCTACACCCAAAGAGCTTGGTGGTGCCGGCGGCGAAGGCAACAACCCTGAACAATTATTTGCAGCCGGTTATGCAGCCTGCTTTATCGGCGCGATGAAAGTGGCTGTGGCCGAAACCAAAGGCCTAAAAGTGCCTGAGGATACATCTGTAGTTGCGCATGTTGGCATTGGCCCCCGCGCTGCCGGTGGTTTTGGTTTGACCATTGCATTGGACGTTAGCCTACCGGGTTTGGAAGCTGATGTGGCGCAGAAATTGGTTGATGATGCGCATCAAATCTGCCCTTATTCTAACGCAACACGCAATAATATTGATGTGAAATTAAACCTAGTTTAAAGCCAAAATTAGCATGGGGTTGGTGGGCTTTTGCGCACCAACCCTTTCGCTTAATCATCCACGCTCAGTTTTTCCCGAGCAAAATCTTCCAGACTTATTGGCGTGTATGCGTCATGGGTGCGTGGCATTGCATAAATTCCATTCTCATCACCCAATGCCTTGAAGGTTTTGATCAAATCATCAACCGCATTCTTTGGCATAAATTCGCTCATCGTTTGCGCCAATGATTGGTAGCTTATTTGGCGGTAATTCACTTGATAACCAAGCGCAGTCGATAGTTTTGCGGCCACTTGAGTGAGTGTTAAATTTTCGGGCCCCATAATGGTTTTTATCCATTTACCTCTCCAACTTGGGTCAAGCAATAGGTCACAAGCCGTTGCTGCAATGTCATTAACTGAAATCCACGGTAAATCATGATCTGCAGAAAATGGCAATTCCAATATGCCATTTTGAATGCTTTGTTGTTGCAACAATAGATTTTCCATAAAATATCCCGGCCGCAAATGCACTATATTGACATCCAGTTTATTGAGCTCTAATTCT
Organism: OCS116 cluster bacterium; assembly: GCA_002402005.2. Lineage (GTDB taxonomy): Bacteria > Pseudomonadota > Alphaproteobacteria > Rhizobiales > OSC116 > OCS116. The sequence continues at coordinate 2,549 of NVUS02000151.1, forward strand.
GGATATTCAATATATGTAACAGTGCCCAACTCTTGACCATGCCCAGCGCCTATGCTTGATAGATTGACAATATGTTTGATATTGCTTGATTTTATGGCTTTGGCGGCGGCAATTGCGGTGTTTTGATACCATATTTTCATATCTTCTGTGACGTTGGGCGGTGACAGCCAAAATAAACTGTCAATATCCTCAAAGGCGATTGTCAATTCAGCAGCATTGTCACTATCGGCAATTCTAAATTCCATTCCAGCTGCAATGAATTTCTCGAGTTTTTCTTGATGTCGCTCTAGGCCGATTAAAACGACATTGGCCTGTTGTTGATGCAACAGACTTGCCAATTGGTAGCCGATTTTTCCGGCTGGTGCGGTGATTGCAATTTTATTCATAATCATTCTTTCTTATTGATTTGTTCCAAATATAAAATAGGATAGAAAAGTACAAAAATAAAGTAGGCACAATTAAGTATAGTCATTACCTAAAGGTGAAAAATGAATAATAACAATCAATTAAGTCTATTATTAAATGACAATACGCAATCCATAATCGATAGAATCATTAAAAAACCACTGTTTGATGAAACCTGTATATTCAGCCTCGCGGCGCGGTTATTGGGTGACAAGTGGACAATTATCGTTTTGGTAGCATTGATGGAAAAAACCAAACGCTATGGGGAGTTGCAAAAGCAAATACCGACCATTTCGCCCAAAATGTTGGTGCAGACGTTGAAGAACTTGGAACGTGCTGGGCTGGTTAACCGTAAAATTTACCCCGAAGTGCCACCACGAGTTGAGTATAAGCTCACCGATTTTGGTCATTCTCTTATACCTGTTGTGTCATTGCTTTGTGAATGGTCGGTTGAGCATGAAGCAAAATTGCGCAAATGGTCTAAAAAATAGAATTGCCAACCTTAAAACCTTTCTTGAACGTGCATGCTATACGCGCTTCATCTCACATGTTATAGGTCTGTTTGACCGGATATGATTGATAGGTGAAACAGTCAATCGCTATGCGGGGCTGAGGGGAATATTATGGAATTTGATTATTTAATGACGGTTTTATTGTCGTCATTGTCAAGCGCATCTATTTTGTTAATTGCCACCATTGGCTTGGCGGTTGTTTTTGGGCTTATGGGGGTGATTAACCTTGCCCATGGCGAGTTTTTGATGGTCGGGGCTTATACAGCCTTAACCGCAACTCAGTATGGCGTGCCTTATATTTTGGCCATTCCGATCGCCATTGTGATGACTATGTTGATTGGCGCGATTGTTGAGGTTTTGATCATAAGTCGATTATACGGACGCATATTTGATAGCATGTTGGCGACATGGGGGCTGAGCATTGTATTTTATCAATTGGCGGTGTTGATATTTGGCACGGTGACTCCCGGTATTGGCATGCCAGATTACAATTTTAAAATTGGTGATTATAGTTTGGCTGGTTATCCGATGCTGATGATTTTGATCGCCATTCTTATGCTGGCATTTGTATATTTATTGATGACCAAGACTGTTTATGGCATGAAGGCCAGAGCTTCCATTCAAAGCCCTGAAATGGCCAGAGCTGTCGGCATTGACTCATCGAGAGTCAATACCCTGACTTTTGCAATTGGTTGCGGTTTGGCTGGCTTTGCTGGCGCGGTTTTGTTGCCAATTGTACCGGCCACACCCTCAATGGGCTTTGCGTTTTCGATCAAAGCATTTTTGACCGTTGTGGTGGCCGGCCCGGTGACGTTAACCGGTAGTTTTTTGGCCTCTATGGGCTTGGGCGGTGGCGCATCTTTGACCGCGAGCTTCCTGACATCGGCAGCCGGTGACGTATTCTTTTTCTTGGTGACAGCTATTTTGCTTTGGCGTTTTCCTTTGGGCATTTCGGCCAAATGGCGACGTAAATTATAGGGGTAACAATGGCGGTTATAGAGACATTATATAAATCCTCTGGTTTGGTTTTTCCGCTGGTTGGGGTGGTTGTCGCATTACTTTTGTCGGTTTTTATCGACCCTTATTTGGCTTTTGTCGCCACCTCATGGGTGATTTTTGGCCTGCTTGGCCTGAGTTTGGACATTGTGTGGGGGCGGGCTGGTTTGTTAAGCCTCGGCCAAACCGCATTTTATGGTTTGGGCGGGTATTTTGGCAGCGTGGTGGCACTTAATTTTGCACCAATGACTGGCAATACACTTATATGGGCGTTGCCAGCCGGGGCTTTGTTTGGCGCGTTGGCGGCGGCTTTATTGGGTTATGTTATATTTTATGCACGCATGGGGGCGCTACAGACCACCATTTTAACTTATACTCTTACTTTGTTATTATGGACGGTTTCGCAATCCTTTAAACTCACCGTTGGCAAGGCGGTAATTGGCGGTGACAATGGCATGACCAATATACCGGGTTTTGTGCTTGGCTTTGGCGCGAAGGCCGCGGCACTCGGGCCGAATACGGTTTTTGCCACCGTGGTGATGGTTTCGGCCGTGGTTTACTTTTTTAGCCGCTGGTTGATGCGTGGGTTTTTTGGCCGCATTGTGGATTGCATTCGCATTGACGCTGGTAAAACGGAATTGCTGGGCTATGACATTCGAAAATATCAACTTTTGAGTTTTGCTTATTCGGGCGTGGTTGCTGGCATTGCTGGTGCTATGTTTGGCCTTTGGGCAAATTATTTAAACCCGTCTATTTTCTCGGTTCAAGAGGCTTTATTGGTGCCTATGTATGTATTAATTGGCGGTTTGGGCACATTATCTGGCGCATTTATTGGCGCATTGGCCATTGGCGGCTTGTCTTTTTGGCTCGGTGGCGGCGTAGTTGGCGGGCAAACCACGTTAATTCTTGGTGGAGTTTTGATTATATTGGTGCTGTTTTTGCAAAATGGCATTTTGGGCGCATTTGATTTGTTATGGCGAAAATTCATTCCTGATGCCAATGCAGCGGCGAAAAATAATGGTGCGGTGAAAATAGACACAGCGGTATTGGAGCAAATTCTCAAACAAGTTGCGCATAAATCCGGCGTGAAAATCAGCCTATCTACCGATCAGGTTTTTAAGCAATTTGGCGGGGTGATACCGGTGAATAAAGTGACACGGTTTTTTGAACCGGGGATACCCTATTCACTGATAGGCCCGAATGGCGCTGGCAAATCCTCTTTCTTAAAAATATGCATGGGTCTGTATCTGCCCGAATCTGGCAAGGTGAAATTGGGCGATTTGGACATCACAAAAATGCCGATATTTGACCGCGTGCGCCATGGCATGGGGGTTAAAAATCAAAAACCACAAGTTTTTGGTGAGCTGAGTGTTTTTGACAATCTTTGGACTGCGGCTTATTCGAGAACCAAAAGTGATAAGCAAGCCTTGCTGATCTCTAACCAAATTTTAGATATGCTTGGGTTGCAAAAACAGGCCGCTGTTCAGGCTGGTATTTTGTCTCATGGGCAGCAGCAATGGCTGGATATTGGTATGGTTTTATGCCTTGCGCCGGATGTGATTTTATTGGATGAGCCGGCGGCGGGCATGACCAAACAAGAGACGCGGGAGTTGTCCTTATTGATCCGAACTTTAGCAAAATACACCACGGTTATTGTGGTTGAGCATGATATGGAATTTGTAACCACTTTGGCTGGGCATGTGACTGTATTGCACCAAGGTGAGGTGTTTGCTGAAGGCAATATTGAAGATTTACGCCAAGATGACCGGGTGCTTGATATCTATTTAGGGAGGCGAGCGCATGTTTAAAATTGTGAATGCCACTGGTGGTTATGGGAAAACCATCATCATTCGTGACGCTTCTATTCATGTGAAACCGGGTGAAATTGTTGGCTTGTTAGGCCGAAATGGTGCGGGTAAAACAACATTGTTGAAATATGCGACCGGGCTTATTGATGCCAGTGCCGGACATGTTGAAATAGCTGGCAAAGTGACGCCGCAATCGACCGCCAAACGGGCGCAGCTTGGGCTGGGCTATGTGCCGCAAGGCCGGTATGTATTCCCGCGTATGACGGTGATTGAAAATATAGCGGTTGCGGCGGCATCGAATGGGCTTAGTTGGAAGCCGGCGGTTGAGGCCGCGATGCAGGATTTTCCGATTCTGAAACCCAAAGCCAAAGATTTGGCGGCAGATTTATCTGGCGGGCAACAACAGATATTGGCATTGGCCAGAGCCTTGGCAACCCAGCCCAAAATATTATTGTTGGATGAGCCCACCGAAGGCGTGCAGCCATCGATAATTGATGAAATGGCCGAGGTTTTGAAACGCATAAATAGCCAGCGCAACATTGCCATTTTGATCGCTGAACAGGATCTGGACTTTTGCCTTTCGATTGCAGATCGAGCGTATATTATGGAAAAGGGCGTTGTGAAAATGACCATTGGTAAAGATGAATTGCTTGCCAATAAACCATTGCAACAAGAATTATTGGGAGTGTGAAAGTGGCGAATGAGATGAGTAAAAAACCGCTGTTAAGAGGACGTTCGCACGAGGCTA
>NVUS02000152.1 GCA_002402005.2 OCS116 cluster bacterium
CAGCACCATGGTCACACCCATTAAATTATTGGTGGTCACGCCATATTTAAGGCAATGTGCGCCGCCGCTATTCATCGCGATGTTGCCCGCTATGGCACACGCGAGTTGACTAGATGGGTCGGGAGCATAGAAAAAATCCTGATCCTCGACCGCGCCCGTGACTGAGAGATTGGTCACACCTGTTTGCACACGTATAAAGCGGTTTGCAATGTCAATTTCTAAATGTTGGTTTAGCCGTGCTGTGCCCAAAATGATAGAATCGGCGGTTGGTAATGCGCCACCGGCTAAGGATGTACCCGCGCCGCGCGGCACAACTGGCACGCCAAGCTCGTAACAAGTGCGCATGATGGCGACAACTTCTTGGGTATTGTTGGGTAAAACTACTGCTAAGGGCGGGCAACGATAGGCACTAAGGCCATCGCATTCATAGGCAATGGTTTCGGCAAGTTCACTAATCACTTCATTATCCGGCAACGCGCGCTCAAGTGCTGCGATGATCTCATCGCGTCGATCTAATATCGCAAGATCTGGCTTTGGCATGGCAATTGTGGACATTCGCTCCCCTATTCATCACGCCCCCGTTTTAGGCGAAACCGGTTCTATTAAAACTAGAACTCTTCTATTTAATCCACCTATAGTAGCAGTATGGGTTAATTTTTCAATTTTTTTGAAATATTTTTTTATTTCCGCAATAAATTATGTAAGATACTGAATATTATAAAAAATTAATTTGTCAAAATTAATTGTAAAATTGACTCTTAAAAAAATATATTGCTATTTTGGCAATTGAAATATTAGTTGAGCACAAAAAAGCGGGGGAAATATGGCAGAAAATACCAAGGAAAAACGCCGGCGCGGCCGGCCAAAATCGGTTTGGGCAGAGAGCCATACAACCATAGTGCAAGCTTTGGATCGTGGGTTGATATTGTTGATTGAACTGGCAAAAGCCGACAAAATCAGCTTGACTGAATTGGCTAAAAAAGTCGACTTGCCACCTTCGACAGTTCATCGATTGCTCAATACATTGCAAAAACACGAATTTGCCGAATTTGACAAAACCACGCAAGATTGGATGGTCGGGGTTGAGGCATTTCGGATTGGCAATAGTTTTATGGCGCGGACAAATTTGATTGAAGCGGCGCGGGGCACGATGCAAAACCTGATGCAAGACACCGGCGAGACGGCCAATTTGGGCATTGCCAGCAATGGCAATGTTATATTTGTCAACCAGATTGAGACCAACCACCCTATACGGGCATTCTTTCCACCGGGCACACGCAGCCATATGCATTCATCGGGCATTGGCAAAGCTTTGTTGGCAAACTATTCGGCGGATGAGGTGAAAAAAATCTTAACCGAAAAAGGCCAACCGAGCTTTACGGCCAAAACTTTAACCACGCCTGAAACCATGTTTGCTGATCTTAATACCATCAGACAGCGGGGCTGGTCGTTGGATGATGAGGAGCGGTATAGTGGCATGCGCTGTGTGGCGGCCACCATATATAACTCACTGTCTGAGCCGATTGCTGGTATTTCAGTGTCAGGCCCGAGCATACGATTTTCGGACACGCGCATTGGCGAATTGGGCCCTAAGGTACAACATGCTGCCAATGAGGTGACGCGGTTGATTGGCGGCATAAAGCCCTGATTTAGGCGGTTGCGAGCTGGACCATATTTGAACCCTATTTGCCATAGAAACACGTATAAATATATTGACATCTTTTGAATGTCTCCTATCTTGATGCGAATAATTTATCGGATTTTTACAGAAATTGGGGTGTATAATGACCGAAAAATCAAAAGAAAAACAAGCGCTTGATCAAGCTGCTTTACATTTTCATCAATTTCCAAAACCTGGCAAGTTGGAAATTACCGCAACCAAACCATTGGGCAACCAGCGCGATTTGGCGTTGGCTTACTCGCCAGGTGTGGCCGCGCCTTGTTTGGAGATTGAGAAAGAGCCATTAAAGGCGGCTGACTATACAGCGCGTGGCAATTTGGTGGCAGTTATCTCAAACGGCACAGCGGTTTTGGGTTTGGGCGCGATTGGCGCTTTGGCCTCAAAACCGGTGATGGAAGGCAAAGCCGTTCTGTTTAAGAAATTTGCCGGCATTGATGTATTTGACATTGAAATTGATGAGCTAAACCCGGATAAATTTATCGACACTGTGGCCTCGTTAGAGCCGACATTTGGCGGTATAAATTTAGAAGATATCAAGGCGCCTGAATGTTTTTACATTGAAGAAGAATTGCGCAAACGGACGAAAATTCCGGTGTTTCATGATGACCAACATGGCACGGCGATTATTGTCGGCGCGGCGGTGATTAACGCCTTGCATCTTAAAGATAAAAAAATTGAAGATGTGCAAATTGTGGCTTCGGGCGCAGGTGCTGCAGCAATTGCTTGTTTGAATTTACTGGTGTCGTTGGGCGCGAAACGCAGCAACATCTTGATTACCGATAGTAAGGGTGTGGTTTATAAAGGCCGTAATTCCAACCTAAATAAGTGGAAAGGTGCTTATGAGCGCGATACACCGCATCGTACTTTAGAAGATTGTATGGATGGCGCGGATATATTTTTGGGCTTGAGCAAAGCTGGTATTTTAGAACCGCATATGTTGAAAAAAATGGCCAAAAACCCGTTGATTTTGGCACTGTCCAACCCGACGCCTGAAATTATGCCCGACTTGGCGCGTGAAGTGCGACCAGACTCGATGATTTGCACCGGACGTAGTGATTTTGTCAACCAAGTGAACAACGTATTGTGCTTTCCGTTTTTGTTTCGCGGGGCATTGGATGTGATGGCCAGCGCCATTAACGAAGAGATGAAAATGGCGGCGGTGCATGCCATTGCGGCCTTAGCGCGCGAACCAATTTTGGACGATAGTGCGGCGTTTGTGGGTGGTAATGTACCGACCTTTGGGCCTGATTATTTAATTCCCAACCCGTTTGACCCGCGGTTGATTTTACACATAGCACCCGCCGTGGCCAAAGCTGCCGAAACCACCGGTGTGGCATTGCGGCCACTCGCCGATATGGAGGCATATGTAGCCAAATTGGAGCGGTTTGTATTCCGCTCTGGTATGGTGATGAAGCCGATTATTGAGCGTGCCAAACAAGACCCCAAACGGGTGATTTTTGCTGATGGTGAAGATGAGCGGGTATTGCGTGCTGCACAAGTGTTGATTGAAGAAGGCAGTGCCGTTCCGATGTTAATCGGCCGGCCACAAGTGATTGAAGCGCGGCTCAAACGTTTTGGGCTTAACTTGAAGCTGGGTACTGATATTGAATTCATCAACCCTGAAGATGACCCGCGTTATCATGAATATGTTGAGCGATTCCATTCTATGGTATTGCGCAAGGGTGTGACACCTGATGCGGCGCGCACCATTGTGCGCACCAACACCACGGTGATTGGTGCTTTGGCGGTTGATTGCGGTGATGCTGATGCAATGATTTGCGGTTTGCAAGGCCGTTATATCAAACACATTCGAGACATTAAATCCATCATTGGGTTGGCGGAAAATGCGCCTGATTATTCGGCAATGTCTCTACTGTTGATTGCCAATAAAGAGCCGATGTTTTTGGCCGATACTTATGTGACAGATGAGCCGACATGTGATGAGCTTGTCGCTATGGCGGGCGAGGCTGCAGCGCATTTTAAGAATTTTGGCATTGAGCCAAAAGTGGCGATGTTGTCTTATTCTAACTTTGGCTCTCGCACCAGCAAATCGACCGAGAAAATGAACCGCGCTTACCATAAATTGCGGGCTAAATTCCCGAATATGATGCTTGAGGGTGAGATGCAGGGTGATGTGGCGTTGAGTGAAATTTATCGCCAGAAGTTAATACCCAATTCAAGTTTGGAGGGCAGTGCTAACTTATTGTTATTCCCCAATTTGGATGCTTCTAACTTATCGTTGACCTTGTTGAAAGAGGCGACAAATGCTTTGCATGTTGGGCCGATATTGATGGGTACAGCCAAGCCAGCGCATGTGATTACGCCGAGTGTGACTACACGTGGATTGGTAAATATTGCTTGTATTGCGGCGGTTGAAGCTTTGCAAAAAGCTTAGGCCTAAACAAAAATCATGAAAGGCGTTCAAGCGTGGGTTTGAGCGCCTTTTGTATGTAATGAGCAAAGCTGGTGACTGCGGCAGGAATGATTTCGGCATGAGGCCAAACCGCATAAATGCCGACATTGGCCGAGCCTTCATATTGTGGCAGGATGCGTTGCAATTGGCCGGCATCGAGCTCGTCGGCAATGTCCCACAAGGAGCGCAAGGCAATGCCACTGCCGGTGATGGCAAGCTCGCGCACAATCTCGCTGGAATTGGTGCTGATTAGGCTTTTACCGCCGGTGACCACTTCGCCCTCTGGCCCGGCCAAACGCCAGGGCATTTGGTCATTGGTGGCCAGAAGGTGATGGTGATGCAAATCGGTAATGGTCTGAGGTTCACCTCGGGCTTTGATGTATGAGGGCGCAGCACAGAGGATGCGGTCATTTGTGCCCAGGCGGACATGATCTAAACCCGGGGTGATTTTGGCGGCAATTCTAATGGCCAAATCGATGCCATCGGCGCGGATGTCGACAAATTTATCATTGAGATTAAAATCTAAATCTATCTGCGGATGGGCTTGCATAAAGCCATTGAGCAAAGGGGCAATGTGCAAGCGGCCGAATGAGGTGGGGGCTGAAACCCTTAGACGCCCCGCCGGAATGTGCAAAGCACCGGATATTTTGGCCTCGGCGATATGTACCGCTTCGAGGATGTTTTTTACATCTTCGTAAAAACTCTGCCCGGCTTGGGTGAGCGAGAATTGATGGGTGGTGCGCAAGATAAGTTGCGTGCCCAAGCGCCGCTCTAAATCGGCCAATCGTTTGGACACCATGGCGTTGGAAATGCGCAATTTACGCCCCGCACCTGACAGGCTAGCTTCTTCGACAATATTTCTATAAAGTTCGTATTCGCTGTGGTTCATTTTCTTTATACCGAAAACAGTTTTCGTTATTTACTATCTAGCAAAATACCAATGGATGGTCTAGATTCAAGTTAATGATTCATAAAATAGGCGGCATATGACCGCGATATAGGGGATAAATTAATGAAAAGAATTTCACTTGAAGCAGCCAATACCATCATTGCAGCGGCCCTGAAAAAAGGTGCTGAATTGGGTTTAAACCCCTTGTCAGTTTCGGTTTTAGATGCTGGCGGCAACCCGATTGCATTCCAACGCCAAGATGGCGCTTCAAATTCGCGTTTTCAAATTGCATCTGGCAAAGCAGCGGGTGCTTTGGCATTGGGCGTATCCTCACGTAGCATTGAAAAAATGGCCATTGACCGCCCACATTTTATTGGGGCATTTGTTAGCCAAACGCCATTTGGGCTTATTCCGGCTGCTGGTGGTTTGATTGCCAAAGATGCTGATGGCAATATTGTTGGCGCTGTAGGGGTGACCGGTGATACATCTGACAATGATGAATTGTGCACTGTGGCGGGCATTGAAGCTGCCAATCTAACTGCACAAATGTAATGAAAGGCTGAAATCTATGAGCTATATTAACAAATCTGGTATTGAATTTGCATCCCCTTTGGTGGATTTTATCGAGCAAAAATGTTTGCCGGGCACAGGACTTAATGTTGACGAATTTTGGCAGAATGCTGCTGGTATATTTAAGAAATTTGCACCGATCAATAAAAGCCTGTTGGCGGTTCGGGATAATTTACAGGCCAAAATTGATGTTTGGCATAATGAAAACCCAGGTGTAATTGCTGACATGGACGCTTATACGGCGTTTTTAACATCTATTGGTTATCTGGTGCCAGAGCCGGCTAAATTTAGCGTGACAACAGAAAATGCTGACCCTGAAATTGCCACAATGGCTGGGCCACAATTGGTTGTGCCGGTATTGAATGCACGCTTTGCTTTGAACGCTGCCAATGCGCGTTGGGGCAGCCTTTATGATGCGCTTTATGGCACGGATGTGCTGGACAGCAAACCGCAAGGCAAAGGGTTTGATGCTGTGCATGGCGGCAATGTAATTGTTTGGGCTAAGGATTATTTGAACAAGGCTTTGCCTTTGGCATCTGGTAGTCATGCTGATGTTGCGGCTTATAAAGTGGTTGATGGTGTGTTAAGCCCAGCGCTTAAAGATGCCAGCCAATTTGTTGGCTTTGTTGGTGATGCAGCGAACCCTTCCATTATTTTATGCCAGAAAAACGGCATGCACATTCAATTGTTGATTGACCGTGAAGGCAATATTGGCAAAGGCGATAAAGCCGGTTTGAATGATGTGGTTTTGGAATCTGCCTTAACGACGATTTGCGATATGGAAGATTCTATTGCGGCGGTTGATGTTGACGATAAAATTGCGACCTATACCAATTGGCTTGGCCTGATGCAAGGCAATTTGCAAGAAACATTTGAGAAGAATGGCAAAAGCCTGACGCGTAAATTGGCGGCAGACCTGACCTTTACCAAAGCTGATGGTGGCGAGCTGACTTTAAGTGGTCGCTCAGTTTTATTGGTGCGTAATGTTGGACATTTGATGACCAATAGTGCGGTGAAGCTTGCAGATGGCAGCGAAGGCCCTGAGGGCATTTTGGATGCGATTGTGACCAGCTTGATTGCGATGCATGACGTGAAGAGAAACAGCAAATTTATCAATAGTCACGCGGGTAGCATTTATATTGTGAAACCTAAAATGCATGGCCCTGACGAAGCGGCTTTGACCAATGATTTGTTTGACGCGGTTGAAGATTTACTTGGCCTTGACCGCCACACCATAAAAGTGGGTGTGATGGATGAAGAAAGACGCACATCGGCTAACTTAGCAGCTTGTATTCAAGCTGTGTCTGGTCGCATTATGTTTATCAATACGGGCTTTTTGGATCGTACGGGTGATGAGTTTCATACCTCTATGCGGGCCGGGGCGTTTATTCGCAAGGCTGAAGTTAAAAATAGTGGTTGGATTCAGGCGTATGAAGCGCGCAACGTGCAAATTGGGCTTGATTGTGGCTTATCTGGACGGGCGCAAATAGGCAAAGGCATGTGGGCTGCGCCTGACATGATGGCCGATATGCTGGAGCAGAAAATTGGCCATCCCAAAACCGGAGCAAACACCGCGTGGGTGCCAAGCCCGACAGCGGCGACTTTGCATGCCATGCATTATCATGATGTGGATGTATTTGCTTTGCGCAGTGAAATTGCTGAACGTGAAACACCGGCATTAGCAACTTTAATGACACCGCCGATTGCTACTGATACAAATTGGCCGGACGACATTGTGCAGCGTGAGTTGGAAAACAATGCGCAAGGCATTTTGGGCTATGTGGTGCGCTGGATTGACAGTGGCATTGGCTGCTCGAAAGTGCCGGACATGGACGATGTTGGCTTGATGGAAGACAGAGCCACATTACGTATATCTAGCCAGCATATTGCCAATTGGTTGGTGCATGACATTTGCACCGAAGGCCAAGTGAATGCTGCGTTTGAGAAAATGGCTGCCAAAGTTGATGGGCAAAATGCTGGTGATGCAACTTACACCGCAATGAGTGATGATTTTGCCAATAGCATTGCGTTTAAAGCCGCTAAAGCCTTGGTATTTGAAGGTACAGTGCAGCCGAATGGTTATACTGAGCCTCTGTTACATGCTTTCCGCATTTTAAAAAAACAGGAAGCTTAGGCTTATAAGAACACCCAAACCAACCCCAATCTGACCAAAGCAGATTGGGGTTTTTGGGTTTAACCAGAGGCTTTGCCCAATTGATACAGACCCGTACAGGCTGCGACAAAAGCAATGCCTGACATAATTGTGCGGGTGATGTTCCAGAATTGCCACGGGGCGGAATAGTCATTCCAGATCTGGGTGGCTTCGGTGGCGCTTTGGGGCAATTTGATGAGCGCCAAGGCCTCGTTCATCGGCACATTTACGACCATGGTGAGCAGCAAGCCGCCAGTAAAATAGATGATGGCCGCTGCGGCAAATGAGGCGGCAACTTTTTTATAATTGACCCGATATGCCCAATAGGCAACCAAAGCCGATAGGAATGGTGTGCCGAAAAACGCCGGGGCGAATGTGGCGTTACGCACCGAGCCATTCATGGCTTGCATGGCGGCGATGGCAGTATTGGGGTCGGCATTGTCCAAACCCCACATGGTGGAGCAAACCCATGCGTAGAAAAAACCAAATATGGCGGCATTAAAAATAAGTGAGGTGATGGCGAGATGCGGAAGGTATTTTTTCATTTTAAGGCTTTCTGAAATTAATAAACGTAATTTAGTGTACACTTGTAATTATAAGTAATGTTATGTACGGTAAATTACAAGGGTGGAATTGAAATAATGCAAAAAGACAAAAAAACTCAACGCCAAAATGAAATTGAAACAGCGGCTTATGAGCTGCTTGATGAATTTGGTTATGATGGCATTTCGATGTTGAAAATTGCCAAACGCTCCAAAGCCTCTAACGAAACTTTATATCGGTGGTATGGCGATAAGCTGGGCTTGTTTAAGAGCTTGGTGGAGAATAATGCTCATAATGTGAAAGAGTTCTTAAATGATGAGCTTGATAAAAACCGAACTGGGTTGATAATTTTGCAGGATTTGGGGCCCAAATTACTTACACTTTTGCTCAGCCCACGTGCCATTGCTTTAAACCGTGCGGCCGCGGGTGACCCGAGCGGCGTATTGGGCAAAAGCTTAGCTGCATCCGGCCGCGAAACTGTTATGCCACTGGTGGTTGGAGTTTTTGAGGCCATCTGCAGCCAACAAATAATGGCTGGATCGCCTGCCAAATTGGCGGAAATCTACATTCGTTTGTTGGTCGGTGATTTGCAAGTTCGGCGGGTGACGGGTGCGATTGATGAAATTTCGGAAGCAGAAATAAGCCAAAGATCGAATGAAGCCAAAGATATAATGATGCTAAATTTACTTGCGAAAACAGACGGTAAAAGCTAAGTTTGGGCAATTGATTATTTTACGGAGCTATATATGTCATTTTTCTCTAAATTATTTGGCGGCGGCAAAGATGCAGCCTCTGGTGAACCCAAGATTTTGGGGCAAGAAGACTATAAAGGCTATAAAATTGAAGCCATACAAATGAAGCAAGGCAGTGAATTTATACTGGCTGGCAACATTAGCAAAAACTTTGGTGAAGAATTAAAGGTTAAAAAATTCGTGCGGGCTGACCGTTTGAGCAGCGCTGAACAAGCCAGTGAAACCGCCTTGCGCAAGGCCAGACAGATTATTGACCAAGAAGGCGATCGCTTGTTTGACACCCTCTACTAAGTTTACATAGTGTCGAATTGCACACCGATAAATTCTTTATCGCGCCACATGACATTGCATGTATATTGTTGATTGCCAAACACTGTAGTCAGTAAAAACTCATTGGCCACATAGGCTGGGTTGGTGGCCTTTATCCGCGCGCCGGTTTCACTTATATTGACAATCACGCCATCAAATACGCTAAAATGATTGTTGAAAATAATCTTACAACCTTTGAGCATTTTGCGCCGTGCGCCAGCACGCCGGTCTGGACCGGTATATTGGGGCGCTTGAGGCACGGGTATTGGCGCCGCAATGGGCTGGATTTTTTGTCGTTTTCCAAAACCGATATCATTTGTCATATTCACCACCGTTGATTATGAACCCCCCGATTCAACATGGTCATTATGCGCTTTTTGAAGCTGAATTTAAATCAAATTCCAAATCCAGAGTTAATCGCTTATTAATTTAGACGAAAGGTTTAGTTAGGTTGAAGCGATTTAGAAGAGGCGATTATTTTAGTGGTGCGTGAGCAAATAAAACCCCAAATTCCAAGCACCAGATGACCACAGAGCTATATTGGCTCATATCAATATCTGCGGGGATTTTGTAGCTTTGTTTGCCGCTTGGGGATTTTAGCTTGGCCAACTGCACGTGCGGGCTGTCTTTAACATCTTGCGCGGTTTTAGGGTTGGGATTTTCAATCAACCAGACATAAAGATCAGGCCCGGGCGTTACATAAAAATGATTGACGAATTTAAGTATTTGCTGATCACCATCTTGCACCAAAACCACGCCGCCCTCGCCTTGATGAACGTTATCAAAATCGACAAAATCGCCGGACTTTAACTGGGTTTCGGCCGCAAATGCTGCACTGGTGAATATAAATGTAAATATGACAAAAAGCTTGGCTAAACGTTTCAAAACCGTCTCCTATATTAACGACATTCAAATTAGACCATAAATTTTGATGAATCACAATTCTTGTTTCTTTTGCGGGCGTCTTCGTATAGCTTAAACATCTAATTATTGAGGGAAATGAAAATGGATTTTGATAGAGTCATCAATCGTTTAAACACCCATTCCATGAAATGGGATATGATGGAATCACTTTTTGGTGTGAGCCCTGTGGACGGCATCTCGATGTGGGTGGCAGATATGGATTTTGCGCCGCCAAAATCTGTAGCCGACTCGCTTAAAACCATACTCTCTAATGAGGTTTACGGCTATTATGGCCCGGATACCAGTTATAAAAATGCCATCATTTCTTGGATGGACCGCCGCCACAATTGGACGGTCAAGCCGGAATGGATATTCACCACTCATGGTGTGGTCAACGCCTTTGCATTGTGCATTCGTGCTTTTAGCCAAAAAAATGATGGGGTGATTATTTTCACGCCGGTTTATCATGTTTTTGCTTCGGTGATTAATGATGCGGAACGCCGCGTTCATTCCTCTGATTTGGTCAATGTAAATGGCCGTTATGAGATGGATTTAGACGCGTTAGAAGCATCATTGACTGGCGACGAGAAGATATTGTTATTCTGCTCGCCACATAACCCATCTGGCCGGGTGTGGACGCCTGCGGAACTGAAAGCTGTGGCTGAATTTTGTGAAAAGCATGACTTGCTATTGATATCTGATGAGATTCATCATGATTTGGTATTTGATGGCAATAAACATACCATTATGTCATTAGCTGCCAAAGAACAGATTGCCCGCACCATTGTGCTAACCTCGGCCAGCAAGACATTTAACATTGCTGGCAGCCATACCGGCAATGTGATCATTGAAGATGAAAAATTACGCAAGACTTATGCTGGCTTTGCCAAAGGCTGCGGCATGTCGGGCAGTGCCATTGGCATGAGCATGTTAGAAGCGGCCTATGAAGGCGGCGAAGAATGGCTTGCTGAGTGTATTGAATATATAGATGGCAACCGCAAATTATTTGACGAAGCGATTAATCAAATTCCGGGTCTGACATCGATGAAATTGGAAGCCACTTATTTGTCATGGGTGGATTTTACCGACACTGGCATGAGCAAAGACGAGATTTTAAGCCGCATTCAAAAAGTTGCAAAAATTGCGCCCTCACCCGGGTTGCAATTCGGCGAGGCTGGGCGGTTATTTATGCGCTTTAACATTGCCTGTTCTCGATCGGTGGTGATTGATGCTACCGAGCGATTAACCGCGGCTTTTTCTGACTTGCAGTGATGAGGCTATCTTAAGCAAATTTGACTCTATATTGAATATTGTTCATGATTACGCCTACGGGAGGGGTATTCATGCGCAGTAGAATTGAATATGACGTTGATGATGAGCCGGCAAGAAATGCCAATATGGGAATGTTGGCG
>NVUS02000153.1 GCA_002402005.2 OCS116 cluster bacterium
GCCTCGACTATGAATAGCTTATCCGAAGCGTTGGGCATGCAATTACCGGGTGGTGGCGCGATACCTGCGCCATACCGTGAGCGTGGGCAGTTGGCCTATCGCACTGGGTTGCGCATTGTTGATTTGGTTAAAGAAGATGTGCGCCCGTCGGACATTATGACACGAGACGCGTTTGAAAATGTAATTGCGGTTAACTCAGCTTTGGGTGGTTCGACCAATGCGCCGATTCACATTAACGCCATTGCCAAGCATATTGGCGTGGAATTGGATATGGACGATTGGGAAAAATATGGTTTAAATGTGCCGCTTTTGGTGAATTTGCAACCGGCGGGTGAATATTTGGCCGAGGATTTCCACCGGGCAGGTGGTGTGCAGGCTGTGGTTGCTGAATTGATTAAACATGAATTGATACATGAAGATGCTTTGACAGTGAACGGTGATACGATTGGCAACAATAGCCGCGATGAGCCATCGCGCAATAAAGATGTGATTAGAGATTTTGACACGGCGCTTATGGACAAAGCTGGCTTTAAGGTGATTAAAGGCAATTTATTTGACTCGGCCATTATTAAACTGAGTGTGGTGTCGGGTGAGTTTAGGGAACGGTTGCTGAATAACCCGGATGATCCAAATGCGTTTGAAGGTGTGGCTGTGGTATTTGATGGCCCAGAAATTTATCACGCGACCATTAATGACCCAGCGCTTAACATCACTGAGCATAGTATTTTGTTTATGCGCGGTACGGGCGCGATTGGTTATCCCGGTGCAGCTGAAGTTGTGAATATGCAAGTGCCAGATTATTTGTTGAAACGTGGCATTACCACTTTGCCCTGTATTGGTGATGGACGCCAGTCGGGCACATCTGGCTCGCCTTCTATTTTAAATGCATCGCCTGAAGCCGCGGTTGGTGGTGGTTTGGCCATTTTGAGGAATGGTGATAAAGTGCGGGTTGACCTGAATAAAGGTGAAGCCAATATTTTGATTTCTGACGAAGAATTGGCGCAACGATTTACTGATTTGGAAGCGGCGGGTGGTTATGACTTCCCTGAATCGCAAACCCCGTGGCAAGAGATACAACGTGGCATTGTTGATCAATTGTCTGAGGGCATGGTGTTGAAAAATGCCACTAAATATCAACGGATTTCGCAAACCAAGGGTGTTCCCAGAGACAATCATTAAGCGATAATCATTAGATTTTATTGCCAAGTGAATATCACCGAACAATTGTGATTGTGACGTGATAATCGTTTAGCCACAAATGATAAAAGCACTGCAATTGGATAGGAGAATCATCTATCCATTGTGGTGTTTTTTTTGTGCATTTGGCGGGCAGGGTTGCTGACGAAAATTAACTATAAATGCTATAGAATAATGAGAACGGTCTCGAATTGGCCGGCTAAATTTATATATTTTTCATGTAATTTGATTAAATATTTTTGCTTTAAATAATATAGTTTAAACAACTCTTTAAGCCGTGCCTATCAAGGGTAAGACCTTATTTAATTATGCAATGATTAGATGAGTTTATTCATTTGATTTTGAATGTGTTGCTATAATATTTTTTGAAAATATTTCCCATTACTAAAAATTATGCCTATAGTTAACCTTAGAAGGCATAAGTATAGAGGTAATACCTAAGTCAAGTTTTGGTCTTTGAAATATATAAAATCGAGGGCAGCCTTCTCAAAAATGGTTCAGGGGAAAAAGAGGGAAAGATTTGAAATGACAGCAAAATTAGTGATAGGCATTGACGGCCATGAGACAGGCTCTCGTGCGCTGGAATATGGCAAACGATTGGCCGCTTTGATTGGGGATTGCGAACTCTTAGTCGCTTATATTATTGAATGGTCTCCTTATTCTTTTCAGACACCAGAGGAAAATGCTATCCGCCACAAACGGCGCGAGGAAGAAATTGCGACCGCCATGGAGCGGATTATCGACCCCGCAGTGAAAGCGTTAATCGACGATGGTTTGAACGCGCGTGGCATTGTGCGCCACGGCAACGTAGCTGATGCGTTAGACGCCATATGTGTTGAAGAAAAAGCTGATCAAATTGTGGTGAGCCGCTCTTCCGAAGGTGGTATCGCAAAACGCATATTTGGCAGTTCAACAGCGAACTTAGTGATGGGTGCTAGTGTGCCTGTTACGGTTGTGGGATAAAGGGAAGATGATGAAAAAATTATTGAAAACAACTTTTGTGGCTGGCGCTTTAACCGCCTTAAGCACCACAGCATTGGCCGAAGACGCGATGAGTTTAGATGCCAAGGTGAATGAAGTTTTTGCCAACATAACCGGGCCATTTGTGAGCTTTATTTTTGCGCCATTTCCGGGCACAACTTTCCCATGGATTGTGATGTGGTTGGTGGTTGCTGCAACAATATTCACCATTTATTTCTCATTCGTGCAGTTTAATTTCTTTAAACATGCCATTTCGCTGGTTAAGGGTGATTATTCTGACCCGAATGATGCTGGCGAAGTGAGCCATTTTCAGGCGTTAGCGACGGCTTTATCGGGCACAGTTGGGCTAGGTAACATTGCCGGTGTGGCTGTGGCGGTTGGCATTGGTGGCCCTGGTGCAACATTTTGGATGATTTTGGCCGGGCTTATGGGCATGGCGACCAAATTTGTTGAATGTACGCTGGGTGTGAAATATCGGAATGAATATGAAGACGGTACCGTATCTGGTGGCCCGATGTATTATATTTCCAAAGGCTTTAAAGAACTTGGCCTGCCGGGTGGTAAATTTTTAGCCATTCTATTTTCGATATTCTGTATTTTGGGTGCTTTGGGCGGCGGCAATATGTTCCAAGCCAACCAAGCTCATGCGCAGATAGCTGGCCTTGTTGGCGATTATCCGGGTTGGATTACTGGCATTATATTTGCCGTCATCGTATTTGCTGTGATTGTGGGTGGTGTTAAATCCATCGCCAATGTAACTGAAAAAATTGTGCCATTTATGGGCATACTTTATGTTGGTGCAGCGTTGATCATAGTATTGATGAATTATGACAAAATCGGCTGGGCATTTGGCCAAATATTCTCGGGCGCATTTACAGGCCTTGGTGTTGCTGGTGGTTTGGTTGGTGCGTTGATTCAAGGTTTTAAACGGGCTGCGTTTTCTAACGAAGCTGGTGTTGGTTCCGCAGCCATCGCCCATAGCGCGGTGAAAACCAAAGAGCCAATTACCGAAGGTATTGTATCTTTGCTAGAGCCGTTCATTGACACAGTGGTTATTTGCACCATGACTGCCTTGGTGATTACCATTTCTGGTCAGTTATTGATTGACCCAGAAACCGGTAATTATATGATTGAAGCCGGCCGGATTGCGACTGTTGGCGGCACATCTGGTGTGTCACTTACATCTGCTGCATTTGGCTCTGCCATTAGCTGGTTCCCGGTTGTTTTGGCGGTTGCTGTGGTATTGTTTGCATTCTCCACTATGATTTCATGGTCATATTATGGTCTGAAAGCCTGGACATATCTATTTGGCGAAGGCAAGACATCTGAACTGACGTTCAAAATTATATTCTGTCTATTCATCATCGTTGGTGCCTCGGCAAGCCTCGGCCCTGTGATTGATTTCTCTGACGCGGCGATCTTCGCCATGGCAGTGGTGAATATCACTGGTCTATATTTCCTTATGGGCGTGGTCAAAAAAGAATATAATTCTTATAGAGAGCGCCTTGGAACAGGTGAAATTAAAAAGTTTAACGGCTAAAATACAATTGAAAGAGGTGGCTTTGGTCACCTCTTTTGCCATTTTACATCAATTTTTTTTATATATTTGTGAGGTTTGTTAGCTGCTTAGCTGTTGGAAATCTTCTGGCATTGAAAAATACCATAAAATCCTTGGCTTAGCGCTCTAATTAAAATGAACACTTAAAATCTAGCAACCATACCATTTTAAAAAACCCATACGAAAATAGTGAATCAATTTGCTAAATTGGCGTTTGCACATAAGCTCAAAAATACAATATTGAGTTTAAGTGAGAAAAATATGAAACCATTAAAGTTGAATATAGTTGCAGAAATAAGCAATAACGAGCAAACCAATTTGGCATTTACCTTAGCCAATGTTTCGCCAGATACGGTGGCATTTGATAAATTATGTTTTACATTTATCTATGCGCTGATTAAAAAAACCTACAGCAATGCAAAAATCATCAAACAGGTTGGCACTTATTATGAGCTTGCTGTGCCGAAAGGCGAATTATCGGCGGGTGAAGACTGGCAATTTGACTGTTTGGTCGAAACGGTTTTGAACCAATATACTGATTTGCCGGCTGGGCTTTTTGCCATGAATGGTGATGAACTGATTGAAGTTGAATATAGCCGGGCGGATAAAATTGCTGCGCGTATTGTTGATGCGGTAGATGATGCTGAACCGGTTTTAATGTCTAAGAATAGCCGTAAGATGAATTGTTTTCCGTTGCCGCAGGAGATTGAATATCTTGCTAGTATAGCGGATTTAAGTCGTGGTTTTGCGATCAATGCTGATGATATATTTGCTCAGTGTTTTGCAAATGTGATTGAGATTGAAGGCGATTTTACGGGTGAGCACAATCTATTCTGCCTATCTGACCAAGGCATGGAATTGAATTTAATTGCTGATGATGGGCTTGCGAGTGAAGCCTATCGGCTAACTGTTAGCACGAGTAAAATTGACTTGATTGCGGCAGATGCTGCTGGCATTCACAATGGGTTGATGAGCCTGTGGCAGATGGCGGTTTTAAACAAAGCCAATGTGGCCTGTGTTGAGATTAATGACGCACCTAGGTTTGAATGGCGTGGTCAGCATTTGGATGTGGCGCGGCAGTTTTTTAGCATGGATGA
>NVUS02000154.1 GCA_002402005.2 OCS116 cluster bacterium
AGGTCGATGAATGTGGTTTCGACCTCGTCACTTTTGGCTGCATTTGCAGCGGCTTGTGCGAGCTGTTTGTTTAACGAATCACGACGGCTACTGCCGGCAAAAAATACCAATTTAATCATAATATATCTCCAAAACTGAGCCTATATTATGTATTGCGCGTCATCTGTCAACAATTCTATGAATTGGCTGATAAAATTAGAATGGTTACAATTTATAAATCGGTGTTTTTGCCGTTATATTATTGGGCATTTAACGCGATTGTGGTTTCGACCCATTGATCCAATGTTTGGTTAAGCATGGCGAGTTGGTGCTCGTCGGTCAATTGCCCGTCATCATCAAAAGCTTTGTCAGCATGGCCTAAGCAAAATTGGCTGGGCACGGTGTGGCAATCCATATTATTCATCAGCATGCGTAGTGGCACCAGGCCGCGTAGACCGCCGGCGGCAAATGGTGAGGCTGAGGCCAAAGCCACGACTTTATTTTTAAACGGAATTAAATTATCTTCTGGTCGTCTGAATAGCCAATCAATGGTGTTTTTGAGCACGGCTGAATAGCTACCATTGTATTCGGGTGAGGCGATGAATAGGCCATCATGGGCATCGAATATACGTTTGAGTGTGCTGGCATCATTGGGCACGCCATAAGCCTCTTCATTATCGCCGTTATACAGCGGGATGTCATATGCCGCCAAATTGATGAATGTGGTTTCGACCAAATCGTGATCGATGGATTTTTCGGCAAATTTGGCCAGTGTTTTGTTGAGTGATTGCACACGGCAGCTGCCAGCAAAAAATAGTAATTTAATCATGTTTGATCTCCATATTTTAACATTTGCATTGATATTTATGGATTCGTGATTACCTGTCTATGATGTGGATCATATTTGTGCGACTTCTGATTAGATGTTGACGGGTGAAAAAAATATGCATAATTTGGTTTGTTTATGGCGTTTATGCTTGCTTGACTTAAAAAAGCATGCAATAAGCCACGAATAATTATATGAGTCTGTCTGCTTTATCTCGGTTCTGAGGCGAAAGTGGGCTTTTTATTGTTGGTGATTAGAATGGCTAAAAAGTCTCCTATTAAATTTGCGCAAGAAGTGAAAGCTGAAGCACAACGCGTTGTGTGGCCTACCCGCCGCGAAACGATTGTGACCACGATCATGGTATTTATCATGGCGACTTTGGCATCCATTTTCTTTTTGATTGCGGATAAAATATTCAGTTGGGGCATTGGTGCACTTTTAGGCGCTTAAGCAATAATTTAATTTAGAACAGATGTAACGGGATTATAACCATGGCAAAACGCTGGTATATTGTGCAAGCTTATTCAAACTTTGAAGGCAAAGTTGCAGAATCTATTACACGTGAAGCAGAGCGCAAAGGCTTATCGCATTTGTTTGATGAAGTTTTGGTGCCAAAAGAAGAAGTGGCCGAAATTCGTCGTGGTAAAAAAGTGATCTCTGAACGTAAGTTTTTTCCGGGCTATGTGCTGGTAAAAATGGAAATGACCGATGCGGCGCATTTGTTGATTAAAGATACACCAAAAGTCACTGGCTTTTTGGGTGCGAATAACAAGCCTCAACCTATTTCTGAAAAAGAAGCCGAGCGCATTCTTGGTCAGGTTGAAAAAGGCATTGAAGCACCTGAGATTACCATCACCTTTGAAGTGGGCGAAGAAGTTAAAGTTTCTGATGGCCCATTTGCATCATTTTCTGGTCTTGTGGATGAAGTTGACGAAGAGCGTCACCGTCTTAAAGTATCGGTATCTATTTTCGGTCGGGCGACGCCTGTCGAACTTGAGTATACGCAGGTTGAAAAAGTTATGGTTTCTTAGGAAATTGCGGTTTTTAAAATCTGGGTATTTGTTTGTGGAAGGAAGTTTAACACGTTGATTTGAGTTTACTCAAAAAAATGTAAAGCAGTTAGAGCCTGTTGTTAAATAACCGTACCACACTAACCCTTCAGCTCCTTATTATATAAGGAAGGGAAATTAAAATGGCTAAAAAAGTCGAAGGTTACCTAAAGTTGCAAGTGCCTGCCGCTAGCGCAACACCATCACCTCCAATTGGTCCGGCCCTAGGTCAACGCCAAATTAACATTATGGAATTCTGTAAAGCGTTTAACGCCAAAACAGCTGATCTTGAAAAAGGCATGCCTTGCCCAACCATCATCACTGTTTATCAGGATAAATCATTTAGCTTTGAAGTGAAGACTGCACCTGCGTCTTACTACTTGAAAAAAGCTGCCAAAGTGAAATCTGGTTCTAACCATCCTGGTCGCGAAATGACTGCGACTGTGACGATGGATCAGTGCCGCGAAATTGGCGAAGCTAAGATGAAAGATCTTAGTGCAAATGACATTGAAGCTGCTGGCCTTATTATTGCTGGTTCTGCACGCTCAATGGGCTTTAATGTGGAAGGTAAATAATCATGGCTAAACTTGCAAAACGTATCGCGAAATCTCGCGAAAATATTGATTCTGAAACGCTATACTCATTAGAAGAAGCCGCTAAACTTGTGAAAGCTGGCGCTCTTTGTAAATTTGATGAAACCATTGATATTGCTATCAACCTAGGTGTTGACCCACGCCACGCTGACCAAATGGTTCGCGGCGTGTGTAACCTACCTGCTGGCACTGGTAAAGACGTTCGTGTGGCGGTATTTGCTCGCGGTGATAAAGCTGAAGAAGCTTTAGCTGCTGGTGCAGACATTGTTGGTGCTGAAGATTTGATGGAAATCATTCAAGGTGGTAAAATGGACTTTGACCGTTGTATCGCGTCTCCTGACATGATGCCTATCGTTGGTCGTTTGGGTAAAATTCTTGGGCCTCGTGGTCTTATGCCTAACCCACGTGTGGGCACAGTGACACCAAATGTTGGTGAAGCTGTTAAAGCGGCTAAATCTGGCTCAGTTGAATTCCGTGTTGAAAAAACTGGTATCATTCAAGCCGGTGTTGGTAAAGCTAGTTTCTCTGAAGCTGATATTTTAGCTAATTTGAAAACCATTATTGGTGCCATCATTAAAGCCAAGCCATCAGGCGTTAAAGGCATTTATCTACAGCGTATATCTATTAGTTCAACAATGGGCCCTGGTATTCGTGTAAATCTGTCGACTGTTGCATAAATAAGTTGACGAATAGAATTTGAAGGGGTATAGCCCCTTCAATATTGCTCGAACGGATGAATTTTTGTTCGGGCAGTCCTGTCCAAGACTGCGGGTTGGGGTTGTATTTTACAAAACCATTAAATCGTATGAGCCAGTAATAGATAAGGGCGAACGAAATTTTAGCTATTTTATAGCTGTTGTTTGGTTTGAACTCTTCACCTCAGGACAGGCTTAGTGGTTGCTTATTTATAGGCAATC
>NVUS02000155.1 GCA_002402005.2 OCS116 cluster bacterium
GGCCATCTTAAGAGCCGAAACCAATAAAGTGAAGCTCAGCCATTTCTTACCGCCCAAACATCAAATCAATGTCGAGTTGACCAGATGGGCAGAAGACGTGATGAAAACCAGCGAAGGCGCGCTCGAAATCGAACTATTCCCCGCCGGTCAAATGGGCCCACCACCTCGCCAATATGATTTGGCGCGTACTGGCGCTGCCGATATGGCGTTCATTTTCACCGCTTTTTCGCCCGGCCGTTTCCCAGTGACAGATCTATTGTCTGCACCATTTCTACTGGCCAGCGAAGATGGCACACCAATGAGTGCAGCCGATGCTTCATGGCTCGCTTCTTCACTTAAAGACGAAGTGGCTGGCGAGTATATCAATACAGAAATGCTATATTCCGTGTGCAGCACGGCATTGGGCTTTTTCATGAAAGATCGGTTTATTAGAACTCCTGCTGAGTTAAAAGGCTTAAGAATTCGCCCAACCAGCGCTGCGGTCACCAATCAAGTCGAAGCCATGGGTGCCTCACCGGCAACCGTACCACCAACTGGTGTGGCAGATGCCATTGGCAAAGGCGTCATTGATGGCGCTGTGTTTAACTTTGAAGGTGGCCGAGCGTTCCAATTGCAACAGTCAGTCGGCAAAGTCACAACTTTGGGCTTCTCATCCGGCACATTCTCATTCATTGCCAATTCAGACTTTATGGGTGGTTTACCAGCCGAATTGTCTAAATTAATTCGCGACACAACCGGCCCAGAAGCTGGCCGCCGCGCCGGTGCACTTTATGACAAAGCCGAAGCCGCAGGACGTGCGTTTATGATCGAAAATGGTGTCGAAGTTATTGACCTACGTGGTGATGACGTCACGCCATTCCGCGAGATTTTAGCCCCTGTATATGACGCTCAAATCGCTACTTTTAAAGCCAAAAATCCAAATGCAGATGCGATTTTGGCAAAAATTATGGCATTAAAAGCTAAGGTGTAAGCTAAATGATAGAACGTATAATATCTGGACTCACACGTTTTTGCAGTTGGGGCGGCGTTGTTGCCCTGCTGGTTATGATGCTCGGTACAGATTGGGATGTGGTTGCGCGGCAAATTGCCGGGCAACCACTCGACGGTGTTGTTGAGCTGGTGGAGGTCACCCTATTGGCCACCGCCATGCTCGGCCTGCCCGAAGTTTTTTTGCGTGATGAGCAAATCAAAATCGATTTGCTGGATAATTTTCTAGCACCATTTGCCCTGCGCCTGGTCAAAGCTTTCGGCTTAATATTGACCATTATTTTCTTAGGCTTACTTTGCGTGAATGTATGGCCACCTATGGTGGATGCAAAAATGTTCCAAGATGTAAAATATGATTTAGGCATACAGGTTTGGCCACTTTTCGCGTTGATAATATTCGCGTTTGCGGTTTCGATTTTGGCCTCGGCACAAGCCCTTTGGCAACTTTTCACTCAGCCTCCTGCTAGCCATGAAGGAAACATTCTATGACGCCACTATTTTTGGCATTTCTCTGCTTGGCTATATTGGTCATCTTAATTTTAATACGCGTTCCCGTGGCTGTCGCATTAGGCCTCGTCGGCTTCTTTGGTTATGCCAGTTTAGATGGCTTCACCCGCGCCGGCTTAGCAATGGGTTCTGCCCCCGTAGAATTGGCACAAGCCTATACATTTTCGGTCGTGCCTCTGTTTACCTTTATGGGCGGTGTTGCCGCCGTATCCGGCTTTTCTAAAGATTTATTCGGTGCCGCCAATGCCATGTTACGCGGCACAAGAGGCTCACTTTCAGTCGCCTCGATATTCGCCTCCGGCATGTTCGGCGCCATTTGCGGCTCATCTGTCGCCACCGCTCTCACCATGAGCCGCGTCTCCATTCCAGAAATGTTAAAAGCTGGCTATAGTCCGTCATTGGCAGCCGGCGCAGTTGCGGCTGGTGGCACATTGGGCATTCTTATCCCACCATCATTGATTTTGATGATTTACGCGATCATTGCCCAGCTTTCAATTACCGAATTATTTGCCGCAGCACTCATACCCGGCATCATACTCATCATTCTTTATTCACTGGTGGCAGTGTTCATCAGCCGTACAGCCGCACCAGCGTCAGAACAAACCCCACCGGCAATCTTGCCCGCTTTGGGCAAAATTTGGCATGTGGTTTTGCTATTTTTGGTGACCATTGGTGGCATGTATGGTGGATTTTTTACCCCCACAGAAGCCGCCGCGGTTGGTGCATTTGGTGCGATTCTCTTGGCTCTACTCACCCGCGCCACCAATATGTCATTGCTCGGCAAAACCGCATTGGAGACCGTGCGCTTGGTTTCAAGCGTTATATTCATCGTTATGGCCTCAACCATATTTTCTTATTTCATCGTGCAAACCGGCCTGTCTAACGCCATAAGTGACCAATTGCTAAACGGTGGTTTTTCTGGCCTTAGTGTCATTTTATTATTATGCCTCATCTATATTATACTAGGCTGTTTTTTAGAAGGCATCTCGATGATTCTCATCACCGTGCCGGTTGTATTGCCGCTCATCTTATCATTCGGCTTCGATCCGGTATGGTTTGGCATATTGTTGGTCATCCTCATCGAGATTGGCCTGATCACCCCACCATTGGGGTTAAACTTATTTGTTATCAAAGCCGTCAGCCCTGAATTAAACATTTGGGACATTTACAAAGGTGCGTTTCCATTTTTAATCGCTCCCTTGGTTTTGATCATCATGATGATTGCATGGCCAGAATTTGTACTTTGGCTGCCATCCATGATAAAATAATAACTGTCTCAAAAGGAGGGAATTGTGACTGCAATTACAGGCAAGATAGGCGTGACAAAGCGCCCGGGCGAACTTGGCATCCATTCTATGGATAGCTTTAATATGATCGTGCCCGATTTAAAGGTCGCCGATGATTTCTATAAATCATTTGGGCTTGATGTGCGCGAAGAAGGCAACGGTTTGGGGCTTTATACCGATGGGTCTGACCATTGCTGGGGCAGCCTAACCGAGGGTAAGCGCAAGAAACTCAACCATTTGTCATTCGCAGTGTTCGAAGAAGATTTCGCCGCGATGAAAAAACACATCGAAGGCCAACGAGTTAAGCTGATGGATGCCCCTCCGGGCTTTGATAACAATGGCTTTTGGTTCAGTGACCCTTTCGGCATGCTGATCGAAGTGAAAATCGCCGCCAAAAGCTCACCCAACGAGAAATCTGAATTTACCACCAAGAGTGTGCCGCCCGGCGTTGCCGCAGCTCCGGTGCGTTCCAAAGCCACCACCACCCGCCCCAAACGCCTCGCACATTTGTTGCTGTTCACACCAGATGTTTTAGAAAGTCTAAAATTTTACTGCAGCGTATTGGGCTTACGGTTGTCCGACAAAGCTGCCGATGGCGTGTGTTTCTTACACGGCATCCACGGCTCCGATCATCACTTAATTGCCTTTGCCAAATCCAACGGGCCCGGCCTGCATCATTGCAGTTGGGATGTTGGCGGTGTTGATGAAATTGGCCTTGGCGCTATGAATATGGCCGACAAAGGTTATCGTAAAGGTTGGGGGCTGGGCCGCCACGTATTGGGCTCTAATTATTATCATTATGTCACCGATCCATGGGGCAGCCATGCCGAATATTCGGCCGATATAGATTACATCCCCCTCACCCAAGATTGGCAAGAAGCCGATCACGACCCCGAAGATAGTTTTTACCTATGGGGCCCCAAAATGCCTGACGGCTTTATTGATAATTTTGAAGTCGACGAAAATTAAAACCAAAATAGAAAGCAAAACATGGCCAGAAAATCCAGAAAAGTCATCATATCTTGTGCCATAACCGGCGCAATACACACACCAACCATGTCAAATGCCCTGCCCTTCACACCGGAAGACATAGCCACACAATCGATAGAAGCCGCCGAAGCTGGCGCAGCCATCTTACATTTGCACGCGCGCAACCCAAAAGATGGTTCAGTCTCTATCCAGCCCGATGATTTTGCTAAATTTCTACCCGTGGTCAAACAGGCCACCAATGCCGTGGTCAATATTTCAACCGGTGGCAGCCTCACCAATACAATTGATGAACGCATCGCCCCCACCAACCAGTTTTCACCCGAAATGTGTTCGCTCAATATGGGTTCGATGAATTTTTCATTTCACCCACTGGCCAAACGCTATGATGAGTGGAAATACGATTGGGAAAAAGACTATGTCGAACAATCAGAAGGCTATATTTTCCGCAACACTTTCCGCGACATTCGCCATGTATCCGAAAGCCTAAGCCCACATAATATTAAATTCGAACATGAATGCTATGACGTTGGCCATCTGTACAATCTAAAACATTGTGTCGATATTGGCCTATTTAAAGCCCCG
This sequence comes from OCS116 cluster bacterium, assembly GCA_002402005.2. Lineage (GTDB taxonomy): Bacteria > Pseudomonadota > Alphaproteobacteria > Rhizobiales > OSC116 > OCS116. The sequence continues at coordinate 4,353 of NVUS02000155.1, forward strand.
ATATTCATTCAATTTGTACTGGGTATTTTGGGCGGCATCGGCGCAGATACAGATAATTTGGTGTTTATGAAACGCACCGCCGACAAATTATTTGGCGACGATTATAAATGGTCAATATTGGGCGCTGGCGGCGCACAAATGGGCTTGGCAGCCACAGCCGTGCAATTGGGCGGCAATGTACGGGTTGGGTTAGAAGATAGCTTGCTCATATCGCGCGGCCAATTGGCCGAATCCAATGCGCAACAAGTGGCCAAAATCCGCCATTTGGTCGAAGAGTTGGGCTATGAAGTCGCCACGCCAGATGAAGCCCGCGAAATCCTAAACCTAAAAGGCGGCGATAAAGTCGGTTTTTAATTGTGGATGGTCAGCGCTAGCCGCCTAACGGGCTATTGTTCGAGGCCTGGTCATCGGTCTGATTCTGCCGCAAACCAGTGAGTGCGGCAAAGTGGCGGTGCAAAATGGGGCATTTGAGCAATTATGGCGCATCTATCGATCAAGCTGTGCAGCTCACGGGTGCAGAAGTCAGCATTGTCGGCCAAGCCACCCAAACCTTGATCAGCAACTTGAAACCAAGCTAACAGAAGACGTGGTGGCCGCAATTTACGTCGTCTCACATCATGTGGTCAAATGCCGCCAAAACGCTTCTGCGATATTTACCACACGGCCATGTGCCAGTCATTGTCGATGCCGCTTCAGAATATGATTTGCAAACATTTCTCACCCAAGGCGCAGATATAGTCATCTATTCGGCCATAAATTTTTGGGCGATCACAACATCCGGCATTATCGCCGGACAGCGTTCGCTGGTCAAAGGCCATGCACAAATCGTAGCCCTCGCGTTAAAACAGGCGCTGCAACAAGCAGCAAAAAACCAGCTTCCCGAGCCAGTTCTTAATCTGGCGCGCAACGCTGGCA
>NVUS02000156.1 GCA_002402005.2 OCS116 cluster bacterium
CGCATGGCGCATCAATGCCTTTGCAACCGCCCACCCTTCATTTTCCAGCCCGACCAAGATTTGGTGAACATTTTGGGGTCAATTTCTTTGACTTGCTGCAAAACCCGCAGTGAATGGAAATAACGAGCGCCGGGGCGTACTTTTAGATATTTGGATGGTACGGTTTCTAAATTATGATTGAAAACATCGGGTTTGGCCAAAACTACGGCTTCGACTGCGCCTTCTTTACGTAGGAAATCAGGGGTTAGCACTTCGATTGTGGTGCGGGGGCTGGCTTCGCGAATGGCTTGAATCACTTCAACAAAATGTTGAGCGCCGCCATCGGCTAGATCGTCTCTATCTACAGATGTAATCACCACATGGTTGAGATCGAGCTGTTTGACGGATTGGCCGACATTATATGGCTCTTTGACATCGAGTAATTTGGGCATGCCGGTTTTGATGTTGCAAAAGGCACACGCGCGGGTGCAAGTGTCGCCCATAATCATCATGGTGGCGTGTTTTTTGCTCCAACATTCACCAATATTGGGGCAACCAGCTTCTTCGCACACGGTGACCAGATTGTTATCCCGCATGATTTTGCTGGTTTCTTTAAACACTGGTGAGCCGGGGGCTTTGACGCGAATCCAATCGGGTTTGCGCAATATGGGGCTGTCGGCTTTTTTGGCTTTTTCGGGATGGCGCATTTTAGAGCGCTCAACGGCTCCGGCCTTGATCAATTCGGAGGAGCTGATGGTATTGGCTTGTTCACGTCTGTTATCTAGCAATGTAACCATGTTTTGAAAAACCTATTTTGATGCTCAAAAAAGCCTAATTCTCTTGCAATATATAACTTAAAATTTTGGGCTTGCAAACCATTAGTGGCATTTTTGTAATCTTTCTAAAAGACAAGTTTGCAAATTATTTTAAATTTTGGGGAATAAACTTGCCGCTGGATTGTCTTACGTAACGAGAAGCAATTTTGTTTCTTATAATTGAAACGGAGATTACGATGAAAAAACTTATCATTACGACAGGTTTATTACTTTCTTTGGCCACAAGTGTATTGGCTGTGCCTATTACGTTGATGGAAACCACTATCGGCCAAGTCTTAGTCGATTCCAATGGTATGACGCTTTACACCACCAAAGGCGATCAAGAAGGTGTTTCAAATTGTTATGACGATTGTGCTGCGAACTGGCCGCCATATTTAGCGGCTGATGGCGAAGAAGTGTCGGGTGATTTTACCATCATCACCCGTACTGATGAGACCAAGCAATGGGCCTATAAAGGTGCGCCGCTTTATACATGGACTGGCGATAAAGACAGCGGTGATACAACCGGCGAAGCGGTGAATGACGTTTGGTACGCGGCTAAGCAGTAGTTATTTGGTAAAATGTGTAAAATTATTTAGGAGGGGTGCGCGTGAAGGCGCACCTCAACATCTATGGATGATTTTGAGAAAAACCTATTGCAATTTATGCCAAATCTAAGAAGATATGCTATGAGCCTATCGCGTTCGGCGCAAGAATCTGAAGATTTATTGCATGATTGTTTGGAAAAGGCGCTGGCCAAAAAGCACAGTTGGCGTGGGGATAACTTGCAAAGCTGGGTGATGACCATCATGACCAATCAGTTTCGGAATAAATTAAAAAAATACGCCAACCAACCGCAAACCGTGCCGATTGAGGATGAAATAATCCCCACTGAAGAGCGCATGTGTGACCCGTTGGCGATGGATAAAATTGAAGGGGCGATAGATCAATTGCCCGAAGACAATAGGGTGGTTTTGATGTTAGTGATTGTTGAAAATTGTAGTTATGCAGAAATAGCTAAAATGTTGGATATACCTATTGGTACAGTGATGTCGCGCTTGTCGCGCGCGCGTAAATCTATTGCCAAAATTCTTGATGGGCATAATATTATTTCGTTTCGGAGGCCTTTATGATTGACGGAGAAAAAAATACCATTTCAGAAGATGAATTGCATGCATTTGTTGACAATCAGCTGAGCGATGAACGCAAACTGATTGTTGAAGCGTGGCTTAAAGACAATTTAGAAGATGCGGAGAAAGTCAAAGCTTGGGCGTTGCAGAATGCGGCCATTGGCAAATTATATACCAGTGCCCATGCAGAGACTTCAGCTGCGGACATTGCTGCTGATGTGAAATTGATTGAGGCGTTATCGCGCCGAAATTCTGTAAAAGAATCCAATCGCTCGAAACCTTGGCGGCAGGTGGCTGCCATGCTGGTGGGGGCGACGGGCTTGGTGGCTGCGGCGCTTGCCATCACCACTTATCAAGGTGAGGGCAAAAAAGTTTATGCGCATAATTTGCCGGAAGTCTCACGGGTGAGCTATTCGGTTTATTCTGGCGAAATTAAGCATCCGGTTGAAGTGTGGAGTGATGAAGAGGAGCATTTGTCGCAATGGCTGGGCAAGCGGATTAACCGTGAACTGGCTTTGCCCAACATTGTTAGCCAAGGGTTTAAATTATTGGGCGGGCGGATCGTGCCGCTCAAAGGCGCGGCGAGCGCCATGCTGATGTATGAGGATGATTTTGGCGAGCGTTTGACCTTGATTATTGGCCAAGATAAAAATGGCGTGGCCAGTAGTTTTCGATATTCGGAATTGGAAGACATTCAGACCTATTATTGGGGGGATAGCGAGTATGGCTATGCCATTTCGAGCCGCATTAGCCGGGAGAAAATGAAAGTTCTGGCGCAGGCCTTACATAAACAGCTCTGATATTGTAGAGATTATTGCCCTTAATTTTGTCAAGATTGTGATTTAGGTTTGGCTTATTCACATCTTTTGGAGGGTTTTATGAGCAGTGGAAATGTTTTAGGTTTGGCGTTGGCTGGAGCGTTGATGGCTACCGGTATTGCAACGGGTGGATATTTTATATCCGAAACCATATATAAATCCAAAGTTGGCATCAACACAGCAGAAGCCAAAGGGCTGGCTGAACGGCGTGTGACATCTGACCGTGCCAATTGGGATATATCGTTTAAAGTGCAAGGTGGTAAAGGCACGGTGATGGCGACGCTTTACACCAAATATGAAAAGCACCAAAAAATTATCATTGATGAGTTGAAAAAAATTGGCTTTAGTGATGACGAAATTAGCATTGGCGCGGCGGATTATTATGGCCAAGAATTTAGAAATGACGCGCAAGAAATTGTTGATATTAAATATAATTTAAGCGGCTTATTGAGCATTGATACCCAAAAGGTATCTTTGGTGGGCAAGGCGCGGGTGAGCGTGGGCAAGCTGATTGCCCAAGGCATTAGCATTGATAACAAAAACCCCACCTATCAATTTACCAAATTAAATGACATTAAGCCTGATATGCTGAAAGAGGCGACTGAGAATGCGCGCATTGCGGCTGAAACCTTTGC